>CAIVQM010000200.1 GCA_903908025.1 uncultured bacterium | reverse complement strand
TACCTCGGGCCGCTGCCCGCGTGGTCGCACACCTTCTTCTGGGCGCACATGACCCAGCACCTGCTGGTGATGATGGCGGCCGCGCCACTGCTCGTGCTCGGCAATCCCGTGACCCTGGCATTCGCCGCCAGCTCCGGGGCAACGCGACGCCGGTGGATCGTCCCGATCCTGCGGAGCCGGGCCGTCCGGCTGCTGACCAACCCCTACCTGACCTGGGCGCTGTTCGCCGGGGTACTGCTGGGCGCGCACTTCACACCGTTCTACGGCTGGGCACTGTCGAACCACGACGGCGACTACTTCATCGAGCAGCCGTTGTTCCTCGTGGTCGCCGTTCTCTACTACTTCCCCCTGATCGGCTCCAACCTCCAGCCGCAAAGGCCCACCCATGCCTTCCGGCTGGTGTCCCTGGCCCTGATGATGGTTCCCGAGGCGATCACCGGGGCCGTCATCTACTTCGCACCCACGCTGCTCTACCCCTTCTTCGACCGCCCTCGCCCCTTCGGACTTGATCCGTTGGCCGATCAGCAGCTGGCTGGCGGTCTGATGTGGGCACTTGTCATGGTGGTCGACTCGTTCTGGATGATGGTCGCTGCCGCCCAGTGGTTCACCGACGAGGAGCGCAAGGGCCGTCGCCTCGACGCCGAACTGGCGAGGAGCACGACATGAGCGCTGTCGCGCTGACCCGTCGAACGCCGGCGCTGCTCATCGCGCTGGCCCTGTGCCTGGCCGCGCCCGTCGCTGGGTGTGGGCGCGATGCCCCGCCCTCGACTCTCGTCGGCACGACGGTCTTCGCGCCCGATGAGCGCGAACCGCTGCCGCCGGTCAGCGGGCCCACGACGGACGGCGACACCGTCGCCGTCAGCGACCTGCTCGGCCGGGTTGTCGTCCTCAACTCGTGGGCATCCTGGTGCGCACCCTGCCGCGACGAGGTACCGGCTTTCGTCGCGATCGCCGAGCAGTCAGATCCGGCTCAGGTCGCGGTCGTCGGACTTGACGTGAGTGACGATCCGGCCGCGGCGGCCGCATTCGAGCAGGACCTCGGGATGACCTATCCGAGCATCGTCGATCCCGAGGGGAGCATCCTCGCGACGATCCCTGGGGTTCCACCCACCGCCATCCCGAGCACGGTGGTCATCGATCGCGACGGGCGCATCGCCGCGCGCATCATCGGCGAGGCGGACCAGCAGGAACTGTCGAGCATCATCGCGGCCGTCGCGGCAGAACCGACTACCGGGAGCGGATGATCTCCGGAAGCGACCAGCGCGTCACGACGTGGTGGCGAAGGAGCGCCAACGTCTCCCGCCCGACGTACTCCGATGTCAGTGCCGTCCCGGCGCCGACATCCGTTGGTGACATGTGCGCGTCGATCCCCAGCGCCGAAGCGGTGGCCTGGGCCCGCGCAGACGCGGCCGGGTCGGTGACGACGGTGGCGGCGGACCAGCCGAGATCGCGCATCACGCCAGCCACCACCTCGAGTGATCCGACGGTGTCGTTGCCCGTCTGGAAGGCGACGATGTCGCGAGCGGGGACGCCATGCGCCATCAGCTCGTAGCGATCGACGGCGGCCGACCGCCGCGGACCCGTGACGATCACCACCGGTGCCACACCGTCTCGGTAGAGATCCGCAGCGTGCGCAAGTCGCGCCTGCAGCACCGGAGTTGAGTCGCCCCAGTAGCGGGCCGGGTCCAGCACGATGATCGCCTGAGTCGGAGTGCGGTCGTCGAGCTGGGCACTGAGCACGATCTGCAGTGCGGCCCCGACCGGCAGCATGAGCGCCAGCGCGAACAGCAGCGTGAACGAGGCGGTGGCAACACCCCGCGCGGTACGCGGCATGACCAGGATCGACACGCTGTCGGTGCTCCGACCCCGCGCGTCGGCAGCCGCGTAGGTCGGTGCGCTCACGCCCCAATCGTCACACGGACCACAGGCGTAACTCGGTTCCGACACCGCTCATACGCCGAACGGTCCGTTATGGCTGGTTCGCGGGCCTTGAACCCAGCCACGACGGGCCGTTCGGCAGAAGCGATGGCGGGCCGTTCGGCAGAGGATCGCTGTCGCGAGATTCCGAGATCAGCGGGTGTCGCTGCGCCCCACGTGCCGTGCGAGGGCGGCCCGGCCGGCCTCCAGTCGCGCCACCGGCACGCGGAACGGCGAGCAGGACACATAGTCGAGCCCGACCTCGTCGAAGAAGTGGATCGAGTCCGGATCGCCACCGTGCTCGCCGCAGACCCCGCAGTGCAGGTTGTGCCGCTTCGCGCGACCCTTCTTGACCGCGATGCGCACCAGTTCGCCGACACCCTCACGGTCGATCGACTCGAACGGCGAGACGCCGAACACACCCTTCTCCAGGTACGCGGAGAAGAACGCCGCCTCGACATCGTCGCGGCTGAAGCCCCAGGTGGTCTGCGTGAGGTCGTTGGTCCCGAAGGAGAAGAACTCCGCCGCCTCGGCGATCTGGCCAGCCGTGAGCGCTGCACGCGGCAGCTCGATCATCGTGCCGATCGGGAAGCGCAGGGTGCAGCCGTTCGCATCGGCCACCTCCTTGAGGACGCCGGCGGCCTCGTCGATCACGAGCTCGAGCTCCTGGATCGAGCCGACGAGCGGAATCATGATCTCCGCCCGCGGGTCGCCGCCCATCCGCTGCCGGAAGCATGCGGCCTCGGCAATCGCGCGGACCTGCAGGGCGAACAGCCCGGGCAGGACGAGCCCGAGACGCACACCGCGCAGGCCGAGCATCGGGTTCTGCTCGTGCAGTCGGTTGACGGCCTGCAGCAGGCGCAGGTCGGCCTCGACGTCCTCGCCGCGCGCCTCTGCGAGCGCGACGCGCACCGCGAGCTCGGTGAGGTCGGGCAGGAACTCGTGGAGCGGCGGATCGATCAGGCGGATGGTGACCGGCAGGCCGTCCATCGCCTCGAGGATCCGGATGAAGTCCTTGCGCTGAAGCGGCAGCAACGCCTCGAGAGCCGCCTTCCGGTCGGCCTCGTCGTCGGCGAGGATCAGCCGCTCGACGTAGGTCTTCCGCTCACCGAGGAACATGTGCTCGGTACGCAGCAGGCCGATGCCCTCGGCACCCATGTGCCGAGCGCGGACCGCGTCCGGCGGAGTGTCGGCATTGGCGCGAACACGCAGTCGTCGGGCCTTGTCGGCGTGCTGCATGATGCGGTCGACGGCGCGGATCAACTCGGCCGTCTCCTCGTCCGCCATCTCGAGGCCCGCATCCAGGCCGGCCTCGAAGTACGTCACGATGGCACTGGGGATGACGGCCACCTCTCCGAGGAACACCTGACCGGTGGTCCCGTCGATGGAGATGACGTCGCCCTCCTTCACGGTGTCGCCTGCTGACGTGGTCATCAGTCGGCCCTTCGTATCAACATCGAGGGACTCCGCGCCGCAGACGGCCGTCTTGCCCATGCCGCGCGCAACGACCGCCGCGTGCGATGTCTTGCCACCGCGGCTGGTCAGGATGCCAGCGGCCGCAATCATGCCCTCGAGATCGTCGGGGTTGGTCTCGCGGCGCACGAGGATGACGCGCTCACCAGCCGCAGCCCACGTGACAGCGGTGGCGGAGTCGAAGACGACGCGCCCGACAGCGGCACCGGGTGATGCGTTCATGCCCTTGGCGATCTGCGCGTGCGCCTCGGTGGGAGCAAACCGCGGGAACATCAACTGGCCGAGCTGGTGACCGTTGACTCGCATGAGGGCCTCGTCCATCGAGATGACGCCCTCGTCGACGAGCTGCACGGCGATGCGGAACGCGGCACCGGCGGTGCGCTTGCCCACGCGCGTCTGCAGCATCCAGAGCTTGCCGCGCTCCACCGTGAACTCGATGTCGCAGAGGTCGCGGTAGTGCAGTTCGAGAGTGCTCATGATGTCGAGCAGCTGCTTGTACGAGTCGGGGTCGGTCTTCCCGAGCTCGTCCAGCGGACTCGCGTTGCGGATACCGGCGACGACGTCCTCGCCCTGCGCATCGGCGAGGTAGTCGCCGTAGACACCGCGCGCGCCCGAACCGGGGTCGCGGGTGAAGGCGACGCCGGTACCTGAGCCCGTGCCTGCGTTGCCGAAGGCCATCGCCTGCACATTTACGGCCGTGCCGAGGGTGTGCGGGATCCGCTCCTGCCGGCGGTAGAGGCGGGCGCGGTCGGTATTCCAGGAGTGGAAGACGGAACGGATCGCCAGATCGAGTTGCTGAGAGGGGTCCTGCGGGAACTCGTGCCCGGTCTCCTCGCGGATGATCGCCTTGTAGACATCGACGAGCCGGCGCAGTGCCTCGACGGGCAGGTCGACATCGGTCGTGACGCCCGCGCTCTCCTTCATCTGCTCAAGGGCGTGCTCGAAATCGTCGCCCGGCAGATCAAGCACGGTCTTGCCGAACATCTGGATCAGCCGACGGTAGGAGTCCCACGCGAAGCGGTCGTCGTCCGCGTGCCGCGCCAGGCCCGCGACACTCGCATCGTTCAGGCCGATGTTGAGGACGGTCTCCATCATTCCCGGCATCGAGAAGCGCGCGCCGGAGCGCACGGATACCAGCAGGGGGTACTCCGGGTCCCCCAGTTTGCGGCCCATCTCGTCCTCGAGCTGGCTCACATGCTGTGCGATCTGCGCGGACAGGCCCTGCGGATCATGGCCGTGCTCGAGGAAGTACCGGCACGCCTCCGTCGTGATGGTGAAGCCGGGCGGAACCGGCAGCCCCATCCGGGTCATCTCGGCGAGGTTCGCGCCCTTGCCGCCCAGGAGGTCCTGCTTGGTTCGATCCCCCTCCGAGAAGTCGTAGACGTAGGAGTGCGACTTGGACTTGTTGGAAGGACTCATGGGTCAACCCAAACCCCCGGGGGTACCCGCGGATAGGGCCGAAGGACCGTGCCGGTCGGCCCGAGCATGTGAGGTGGGCCACGTCCGATGCGACCACGTACGCTCACCGGGTGAGCACTGAGACCCTCGACCCCCGACCCGAGCCATTCGTCACCGGGCCGGTCCGCTACCGCTGGACCTACACCGAGATGCTCGTCTCCTCGCTGATCGGCCTGGTCGCCGCCCTGGTGCTGTCCGTCGAGGCCATCGCCCTCGCCAAGGACCCGCTCGCCGACCTGAGCTGCAATATCAACACCGTGCTGTCCTGTGGCACCGTCGGCGCCTCCTGGCAGGCCAGCCTCCTCGGCTTCCCGAACGCCTACCTGGGCCTGATTGCCGAGCCCGTGGTGATCACGATCGCCGTCGCGGCCCTGGGCGGCACGCGCTTCCCCCGGTGGTTCATGAACTCGGCCCAGGTGGTCTACCTCATCGGCCTGCTGTTCGCCTTCTGGCTCTTCTACGAGTCCTACTTCGTCATCGGGGCCCTGTGCCCGTGGTGCCTGCTGGTGACCCTGACGACCACCACGGTGTTCACCAGCCTGCTGCGCGTCAACATCCTCGACAACAACCTCGGGCTGTCCCAGCGCACCTACACGTGGCTCTCGTCGTGGCTCCATGCGGGTGCGGACACCCTCGGCGTGATCGTGATCTTCGCGATCCTCATCGCGATGATCGTGCTGAAGTACGGCAGCGCACTGTTCGGCTGATCTGCGCCAGCACGCTCATCCTTCAGACGTTGCCCGGGCTGCGATGTCTCGGATCCACGTGATCAGGTGGGGATCGTCCAGCGCTCCCGGATAAGCCTCCCAGTAGGCCGCGACAGCGCTTTCTGGAGTGAAGCCACTGGATGGCCACAGCTCTTCAAGGTCGTCAAGGTCCCTCGACCTCGACAACGCAGCGTGCACCTTCATCAGGAAGACCTGACCGAGAGGTGCCCCAAGCACCACAAGGCGCGGATGGGACATCAGAACTTCGCAGTCACCCACGTTGAGTGTCTGCGGCAGGAACAGCGATGCATGGTCATTCAGCCACTCGGGGGTGAGTCCATGCGGGTGACGGTGTCGACGTCCCGTGTGCTGAATCGCATTCCATGCCAGGCCAGCAGCGACCCCCCGACCATGACGAGCTCATGCTGCGGACTCGTGAGCGGTAGAGCCTCGGCGACCTCGAGCAAATAGGCGCGGATCTCAGAAACGCCGAGCGGTTGGTCCGTCATCGCATTCCAATCGTCGCTGGATCACGCCAGAGGCTGTCCGTCGTCATGATGACGTTACGGCGCAGCAGTTGGGGCGCAGTCGCCATCTTCGCCGCAGCCCGCATCATTGCCGTGCCGCCACCGAACCACTGCTCACGCAGGGTCGGGACACGCCTCACCCACGTTGGTCGCGGGATGCCAGCGTCATCACAGATCTTCTCTGCGATACCGGCGAGCAGCGTGTCCACGAAGGCCGACCCGGATGGCGGCGGCTGGCGCAGGGTCGCGCGCCCTCTGTGCTCAGGGTGCTGAATCAGGAAGTCGAGGAATGCCCGCAGGCGAGTCCAGTCCGGGCGGTCTTGACCCTGCGGATTCCGATGCCAGGCATCAGCCAGTTCCGCCAGATAGGGCCCGTCCGATTCCCTCGCGGTCAGCTCCAGGTCCTGACCGGCTGCCGCGAGGAGGCGGCTCAGCATCCCGAAGGTGGGATCCATCCGGCCATGCTCGATCCGCGACACCGTGGAGTACGCCACATCCGCGCGCGCCGCCAAGGCGTGCATTGACAGGCCCGCGCTATGCCGGGCAGCCGTGACCAGCGGGCCTGGAGACTCCATGTCAGTAGCATAAACGCTACCAATCGAGGCGGCTACGGCAGCGGTTCAGCCGCCGCTGACCGACAGTTCCGCGCCGACGAGCAACGTCGTCTCCGCCGCGTCGACGAACGGCGAGTCCAGCCAGCCGTCCGGCAGGGTGGGACGACGGCCGCCGGAGGTGCGTCCGCGTGGGCCCGCGCCGACCACTGAGTTGAACTCCTGGTCCGGGTCGATCTGCGCCAGCAGCGTGTCGAGTTCGGCGAGCGATCCGACCGTGCCCAGTGACTGACGGATCGGCTGCTTGACGGTGAAGCCCTTGAGGTACCAGGCCATGTGCTTGCGGATATCGCGACAGCCCTTCAGCTCGTCATAGTCGTTGACGAGCAACTGCGCGTGGCGCCGCAGGGTGTCGAGCACGGTCGGAAGGGCCGGGTCAGCCGGAATGGGCTCCCCGGCGAAGGCGGCCGCCAACTGGCCGAACAGCCACGGACGCCCCAGGCAGCCGCGGCCCACGACGACTCCGTCGGCACCCGTCTGCGTCACCATGCGCATCGCATCCGCCGCGGTCCAGATGTCGCCGTTGCCGAGCACGGGCGTACCGGACGTCGATAGCTCGTCCTTCAGCCGCGCGATCGCATCCCAGTCAGCCGTGCCGCCATACATCTGCGCGGCCGTCCGACCGTGCAGGGCCACCCAGGCCACGCCCTCCTCGGACGCCGCGCGGCCGGCGTCGAGATACGTGAGGTGCTCGTCGTCGATGCCCGTGCGCATCTTGACGGAGACAGGCACGCGGCCATCGGCCGCAGCGATGGCGTCGTGCACGATGCTGCGGAACAGATCGCGCTTCCACGGCAGCGCACTGCCGCCACCCTTCCGGGTGACCTTCGGGACCGGGCACCCGAAGTTCAGGTCAACGTGGTCGGCGAGGTCCTCATCGACGAGGATCCGTACCGCTGCGGCCACCGTCGCCGGATCGACGCCGTAGAGCTGCACGGCACGCACGCCCTCGTCCGGACCGAACGTCACCAGGTCCATCGACTCCGGGCTCCGCTCCACCAGCGCGCGCGATGTCACCATCTCCGAGACGTACATCCCCGTGCCCTGCGCACCCGATGCGAGCGCACTCTCGCGGCAGAGCAATCGGAAAGCCCGGTTCGTGATTCCCGCCATCGGCGCGAGGACCACCGGCGGGTCGAAGGGAACGGGCATGCCGTGATCCTGCCATCCCTCGCGTAGGGCAGACTGCATACCGACACCCTGTCGGCAACACTCGCGAACCCGAGGAGCCCCATGTCCACGCCCGCGCAGTTCCAGGCCGGAGCCGTCCTCACCGGGAAGAAGCGCTGGGCGGCCCTTCTGTTCCTCGCGCTCGGCGTCGCGATGATCATCCTCGACGCCACCGTGGTCAACGTCGCCATCCCGACGATGGTCAAGGACCTCGACCTCACGACCACCGACGCGGAATGGGTCAGCGCGGCCTACTCCCTGACCTTCGCGTCCCTGCTGATCCTCTGGGGCCGTATCGCCGACCGGGCCGGCCGCCGACTGCTGTTCGTGATCGGCGTCATCGTCTTCGTCGGGGCCAGCATCATGGTCGCCGCATCCGACACCGCCAACGAGCTGATCGCCGCACGCGCCTTCCAGGGCATCGGCGGCGCGATGATCCTGCCGAGCTCCCTGTCGGTCATCAACGCCGTCTTCGTCGGCAAGTCGCGCGCCGTCGCGTTCGCGGTCTGGGGCGGCACCATCGGCGGCATGGCGGCCCTCGGGCCGCTGGTCGGCGGCTGGCTCACCACATACGCGTCATGGCACTGGGCCTTCCTCATCAACGTGCCGATCGGCATCATCGTCCTCATCGGCGTGGCCATGACCGTGCCGGAGACCAAGGAGCTCGGTGGCCCCAAGGGCATCGACATCCTCGGCACGATCCTCGTGACGTTCGGCATGCTCGGCATCGTCTTCTCCGTCATCGAGGGCCAGCGCTACGGCTGGATCGAGCCGCTCGCGCCGTTCTCCGCCGCCGGCTGGGAGTGGCCGTTCACATCCATCTCCATCGTCTCGGTTGCCGCCGTCCTGGGCCTGGCGTCCATCGGACTGTTCGTGCTCCTGGAGCTGCGCCGCGCGAAGGCGGGCAAGGTCGTCGTCGTCGACCTGCGCCTGTTCCGCATCCGAACATTCGGTGCCGGCAACATCGTCGCCCTGGTCGTCAGCCTCGGCGAGTTCGGCCTGCTGTTCGCCCTCCCCCTGTTCCTGCAGGCAACCCGCGGCTACGACGCGCTGCAGACCGGCGTGATCCTGCTGGCCCTCGCGGTCGGCTCCTTCTTCGCGTCCGGACTCGGTGCTCCCCTGTCCCAGCGAATGGGTCCGGTCCGAGTCCTGCAGCTCGGCATGCTGCTTGAGGGCATCGGCATCGTGGGACTCGGCTTCGTGCTGTCGACCACGATCACCGGCTGGCAGATGGCCCCGTGGCTGTTCCTCTACGGCATGGGCGTGGGCTTCGCCACCGCACAGCTCACCGGCGTCATCCTCAGCCAGGTCCCTGTCGCCGAGTCCGGACAGGCGAGTGCGGTGCAGTCGACGTCCCGTCAGCTCGGCGCCGCCATCGGCACCGCGATCATCGGTGCCACGCTGGTCCTCGGCCTCGGGTCCGTCGCCTCTCAGCTCGAGGACCGTGGGGTTCCGGCGGATCAGGCCGCTCAGGTCTCCAGTGCCGTCTCGTCCTCCGCTGGCCAGGCAATCCCCGGTCTCGCAGCCATGCCAGGCGGCGACGTTCTCGTCGAGGGCGCATCCGCGGGCTTCGCCCAAGCCATCAAGCTCGTGGCCTGGGTCGCCGGCGGCTTCGTCTTCTTCGGCCTCCTGACCAGCCTCGCCCTGCCGAAGAATGCGGCGCGCATCGAGTCGGAGGGATACTCCCCACCTAAGGTCAAGGAAGAATCGGACGCCAAGGAGTAGCCATGACGACGAGCCCGATGCGGTGCATCGTGGTCATCGGCAACACCGATGTGGGTCGGCGCGCATGTGCCCTGCTCGGCGAGCGGGGCGTGCGCACGCGGCATCTCGATGACCCGTCCGACGCTGAACTGCGCGAGGTACTTGCCGAGCCGATCGATGGCGTCGCTGTGCTGTTGCACGACGACATGCGCGCCCTGCGCTACTGCCTCGTCGTCGAGCATCTCCGTCCGGGGATTCGCCTGTTCGTGGCAATGTTCGACGGCACGGCACGCGCGCAGCTTGAACGCTCGATGCCCAACTGCGTCGTGCTGTCCCCTGCCGCTATTGCCGTGCCCAGCATGGTCGCCGCCGCCATTGCCCCGGAACATGTGGCGGTGCGCAGGCAATCCACCTCTCAGGACTCACACTGGGTGACCATCGACGGGGCGCCCGGTGCCGATCCCGTCAGCATCCATAGTTTTCAGACTCCTGCGCGGCTTCGCCTGCGCGGCCTGGTCGGCATGCTCCGCGGCCAGTTGCATCCTTACGATTCCGGCTCATCCGTGCTGCTCGGCGGCGCCTTCGGACTGCTACTCGTCATCCTCATCGACACCCTCGTGGGACTGCAGCACGAGTCGCTCATCCGGTCGCTGTACGACGCGACACGCACGACGGCGACGATCGCAGCTCCGGAGCTGTCGGACGAGACATCCGTGCTGATCTGGGCGACCATTGCCGCCCTGCTCGTCATGGGCTTCACCGCCGCGTTCGCCGCCGGCATCGTCCACCATCTCCTCTCGGGTCGCCATGTCGCACTCGTCGGCCGTCGGGTGAAGCCGCGATCGGGACACGTGGTGATCGTCGGGATGGGGCAGGTGGGCCTGCGCCTCGCGCAGGAACTCCGCTCTCTCGGTATTGCCGTGCTCGGCATCGAACGATTCGGTGATGCACCCGGCCTGGCCCTCGCCCGTGACCTTGGCATCCCGGTGATCATCGGCGACGCATCGTCGCGACGGGTCCTGCGCCGTGCCAGCCTGCACCGAGCGGTGGCACTCGTCGCAGCGGGCAGCGAGGAACGCGACAACATCGCCGTCTCCATTGCGGCACAGGCCGTCGCCGAGGACGTGACGGTCGTGATCCGCGCGGGAGCGGACGACGCGATCGACGAGACCCGCTCGCTGTTCCGCATCGGCTCCGTCGTCGACGTCAACGGGCTCACGTCGGTCTTCGTCATCGAGTCGATGCTCGCGGCCACCCCGTACGCGGTCATCACGGTCGACGAACGCGTGCTGACCGTCGATGCCGACGGTCAGATCACCTCGATGACCGCGCCCGGCAGCGCTCGCTGCACCTGCGGCTGATCAGAGGTCAGCAGGCGGGCAGCCGCGCAGCAAGCCAGCCGATGATCTCGTCGAGGCTGATGCGCTCCTGCGTCATGGTGTCGCGCTCACGCACGGTGACGGCGTTGTCGTCGAGGGTCTCGAAGTCGATCGTGACGCAGAACGGCGTGCCGATCTCGTCCTGCCGGCGGTAGCGGCGGCCGATGGCGCCCGCATCGTCGAACTCAATATTCCATCGCTTGCGCAGTTGCGCGGCAAGGTCCTTGGCCTTCGGCGACAGGACCTCGTTGCGTGAGAGCGGGAGAACAGCGACCTTGACGGGCGCCAGGCGCGGGTCAAGGCGCAGGACGGTGCGCTTGTCGACGCCGCCCTTCGAGTTGGGGGCCTCGTCCTCGTCGTATGCATCGAGCAGGAAGGCGAGGACCGCGCGGGTCAGGCCGGCTGCCGGCTCGATGACGTAGGGCACCCAGCGTTCCTCCTTCTCCTGGTCGTAGTAGGAGAGGTCGGTGCCGGAGTGCTCGCCATGGGACTTCAGGTCGAAGTCGGTGCGGTTCGCGATGCCCTCGAGCTCGGCGAACTCGGTGCCGGCGAAGCGGAAGCGGTACTCGATGTCGACGGTGCGCTTGGAGTAGTGACTCAGCTTCTCCTGCGCGTGCTCGTAGAAGCGCAGGTTCTCCGGGTTGAGCCCGAGGTCGATGTACCAGTTCCAGCGCTCCTGCAGCCAGTACTCGTGCCACTCCTCGTCGGTGCCCGGCACGACGAAGAACTCCATCTCCATCTGCTCGAACTCACGCGTGCGGAAGATGAAGTTGCCGGGTGTGATCTCGTTGCGGAAGCTCTTGCCCGTCTGGCCGATGCCGAACGGCGGCTTCTTGCGCGCTGCGTTCATGACGTTGAGGTAGTTGACGAAGATGCCCTGCGCCGTCTCGGGTCGCAGGTAGTGGACGGCCGATGCATCCTCGACCGCGCCAACGGTCGTGCGCAGCATGCCGTTGAAGTCGCGGGGCTCGGTGAAGTCGCCGCGCGTGCCGCAGTTGGAGCAGACGATGTCGGCGAGGCCGTTCTCCGGGGACTTGCTGTGCTTCTCCTCGTACGCCTCGATCAACTGGTCGGCGCGCCAGCGCTTGTGGCAGTTCTTGCACTCGGTGAGCGGATCGGTGAACGTCGCGACGTGGCCCGATGCCTCCCATACCTGCGGGGCAAGGATCACCGACGAGTCGAGACCGACGACATCCTCGCGACCGCGCACCATCGCCTGCCACCACTGCCGGCGGACGTTCTCCTTGAGTTCCACACCCAGGGGGCCGTAGTCCCAGGCCGAGCGGGAGCCTCCGTAGATCTCGGAGGACGGGAAGACGAACCCGCGGCGCTTGCAGAGATTGACGACGGCATCAACGCGATCAGTGGCCATAATGCGGCAATCCTAGGCGGGGCCGTCCGCCAGCAGCCGATGCGCCTCAACCTCGTCGATCACATCGAAGTCGTCGTAGTGCCCGGCGAGGCTCCGGTGGACCATCGGCCGGACCAGGGCGACGACGCGGTCGTAGCGGTGCTGGAGGGTCGCGAGCGCCTCGCGCGAGCACACGGGCACAGCCAAGGTGACAGACGCGACCCCGGACTCGACCATCGCCGTCGCCGCGGCGCGAGCGACCGTTCCGGTCTCGACACCGTCATCGACGATCACGACATTGCGGCCCGCGAGATCGGCATCGGGGACGATGAGCACGGCTGCGTCGGATCGCTGCGCCGCCAGCCCGCGCACCGGAATGTCGAACTCCTCCTGGATACCCAGAGCCACCGGTACGCCATTGGGGATGACCGCCAGCAGCAGCGGATCCTCGATGCCGGCGAGGGCACCGGCGAGGAGCGGACCGAGCTGGCGACCCGCGTCGCGAAGGTTCGCGAAGTCGCTCACGGGGTCACCGACGCAACGGCCGGACCAGCAGCATGGCCCAGCCCGACAGCACCCGCGTCGGCAGCGAGTCCGGAGTCAGCGACGGTGACGCCTGCAGGCGTCCAGTCGTGAATGAGTTCGTAGGCCGACGGCTCGTCGATCGCTGACGACAGCAACGGGATCGCGCGCACCTTGACGTCGAATGCGGACAGCGCGCGTCGGTAGGCACCCACGCCGTCCCACTCGGTGCGGATCACGAGCAGGTCGGAGTCATCCGTCGACTGGCCCAGCGAGGCCACTCGACAGCCGGGCTGGGCCGACAGCGCCTCGATGGCAGCCGTGGCAGCCACGTGGAATGCTTCACGGTCGCTGGCCGCCACCCGGAATCGACCGATGACCAGGAGCGAAGGCATCGATGCGACGTGCGCGACGACGGGGCTAGGGTTGGACACCTGTCGAACGCTAGTCGACCCTCGGCAGACCGCGTGCCGCAGCAACCTCCGGAGCAGCCATGGCCAGCAGCCAGAACAGCAAGGGCGATAAGCCCGCCAAGGCGAAGATGCCCAAGGGGGTTCGCGGCCCCGGTGGTCCGCCCGCGCCGTCGGCCTCGTCGGCGTCGTCGGCGTCGTCGCGCGGCAGCCAGCGTCCGCAGCCCGGCACGCGGCCAGTGTCGTCCGCCCGCCGGCGGGCCTTCGAGGAGCGCAGCTACCCGCTGGTGCGCAAGCTCAATGCCCTCCCCCGCTGGCTGGTCGTCATCGCGCCGGCCCTCCTGCTCTTCGGCGGCCTGATCATGACGGGATCGCTCGCCTGGCTCGGCGCCCTCCTGCTGGCCCTCGTCACGCTGATCCTGGCCTGGCTCACCGCGCTGTCCTGGCCGGTGATCTCCCCCGGGTCCCGCCTGCTGCGCGGCGGCGTGGTGCTGGCCCTGGGGGGCATGGCCGTGCTGAAGGCTCTCGGCCGGTTCTGACCCGGCCGATGAGGCCTACTGGTTTTGACAATCGTTTTCACTAAGGGCAGGATGACGTCATGCCCACCGCGAAGCTGACCGCACGCCCCCTCGCCCGTCTGGCCCTCACGGTCGCCGCCGGCACCCTCCTGCTCAGTGCCTGCTCGAGCACATCCACGGTACCCAGCTCCGCCTCCTCCGGGGGTCCGGTGTCTGTCGTCGCCGCCTTCTATCCCCTGGAGTACGCCGCCACCTCCGTAGGCGGCGATGCAGTGAGCGTCACGACCTTGACGCCCCCTGGCGTCGAGCCACATGACCTCGAGCTCACCGCGGCACAGGTCGCCGAGATCGCGTCCGCCGATGTCGTCCTGTACGTCAAGGGCTTCCAGCCGGCCGTCGACGAGGCCGTCCAGCAGCAGGCGGCCGACCGCGCCATCGATGTCTCCGACGGCCTGACGCTCCTCGCCGGCACCGGCGAGGGCGAGGAGTCGGCAGTCGACCCGCATGTGTGGCTCGCCCCCCTCAACATGGCGACCATCGCCAGCACCATCGGAACCCGGTTCGCGACCCTCAACCCCGCAGCAGCCGATGCCATCGGAACCCGGACGACCGAGTTCGGCGACTCGATGTCCCAGCTCGACGCGCGCTTCACCGCGGGCCTGGCCCAGTGCGCCTCCCGCGACCTGGTCGTCAGTCACGATGCATTCGGCTACCTCGCCGACGCCTACGATCTGACCCAGATCGGCATCTCGGGACTGTCGCCCGAGGCGGAGCCGAGCCCGGCACGTCTCAAGGAGGTGGCTGAGTTGGTACGGGACACCGGCATCACCACGATCTACCACGAGACGCTGGTCGACCCCAAGATCGCGCAGACGATTGCCGATGAGACCGGCGCCACAAGCGCCGTCCTCGACCCGCTCGAGGGACTGGCCCCCGACAGCACGGGCGACTACCTCACGGTCATGGACCAGAACCTGGCCACCTTGCAGAGTGGGCAATCCTGCACATGACGCACGAACACCCGCACGGTGACGAGACGCCAGCGACCTCCGATGAGGTCGTTGGCCTCTCGCGCGTGTGCGTGGAGTTCGACGGCGACCACGTGCTCGAGGACGTCGACCTGTCCATCCGGCAGGGCGAGTTCGTCGCACTGCTCGGCCCGAACGGCAGCGGAAAGACCACCCTCGTCCGCACGATGCTGGGCCTGCAGCCGCACAGCCATGGTCGGGTCGCGTTGTTCGGTCGACCCCTGTCTCGCTTCCGCGACTGGCAGCGCATCGCACTCGTCCCGCAGCGGCTGCCGGGTGCCTCCAGCATCCCGGTGTCGGTGTGGGAGACGGTGCTGAGCGGCCTGATCTCGCCGAAACGCCGCTGGCGCCCGCTCTCCCGCACCCAACGCGCAGCCGCCGCCCAGGCACTCACCGACGTCGGCCTGTGGTCGAAACGGCACGAGCGTCTCGACACCCTCTCCGGCGGGCAGCAACGCCGCGTCCTCATCGCCCGCGCACTCGCGTCAGGTGCGGACCTGCTGGTGATGGACGAGCCGACGGCCGGTGTCGACGCGGAGAACCTCGCGAGCCTGACGACGCTGCTCGCCGGTCTGCACGAGCATGGCACCACGATCATCGTCGTCACCCACGAGCTCACCGGCATCGCTCACCTGATCACCAGGGCTGTTGTCCTGGATCCGCACAGTCGCGAGACGATCGTCTTCGACGGGCCGCCACCCGTGCCCGGACACCACCTGCATGATCACGTGCACCACCACGAGTCCGAGCTCGGTCGACCCGGCGTTGTGGAGCTCGAGCCATGAGCCTGCTCGACTTCGACTTCATGCGCAGGGCGCTCGTGGCAGCCGCCCTCGTCGGTCTCATCGCCCCGCTCATCGGCGTCTTTCTCGTCCAGCGCCGCCTCGCGCTGCTCGGCGATGGGATGGGCCACGTAGCCCTGACCGGTGTCGGCCTGGCCTTCCTTCTTGGCACCGCACCGATTCCGACGGCCATGGCGGCCGCGGTCGCGGGCGCCTTCCTGATCGAGTTCATCCGCTACCGGTCACGCACGGCGGGCGACGTCGCTCTCGCACTGTTGTTCTACGGCGGCATTGCTGGCGGTGTGATGTTCGCGTCCCTCGCTCCCGGCAGGGCGGCTTCGTCCCTGAACTCGTACCTCTTCGGCTCACTGTCCACCGTCGCCGAAGGGGATATCTGGGCCCTCGCCCTGCTCTGCCTTGGCGTCGTCGCTGTTGTTGCTGTCCTGGGCCGCGAACTGTTCGCCGTGAGCCTCGACGCCGACATCGCTGCGGTGCAGGGGATCCGCGTCCGGACCATGAGCACCCTCATGGCCGTCCTTGCCGCCGTCGTCGTCGTCGTCGGCATGCGTGTCGTTGGCCTGCTGCTCGTCAGTGCGATCATGATCGTCCCGGTCGCCGCCGCACAACAGGTCACGCGATCATTCCGGGCCACCGCCGTTCTCGCCATCGTCCTTGGCCTCACAGCCAGCCTCACCGGACTCGTCGGCTCGTTCTACGTCGAAGTCCCGCCCGGCCCCACCATCGTGCTCGTCGCGCTACTGTCCTTCGCAGTGCTGGCGGTTGTCGCCGTTCCGATTCGGCGAAGACGCCGGGAGGTCAGATGAGCAGCGATGCCCCCGCCACCGGGCCTCAGCGCCAGACGCGGCAGCGCACGGCAGTTCAGTCCGTCCTCGAAGGCCGCGACGAGTTCACCTCTGCCCAGGACCTGCACGACCTGCTTCGCCGGCAGGGCACCGCAGTGGGGCTCACCACTGTGTACCGATCGCTGCAGGCGCTCGCTGACGCTGGCCAGGTCGATGTTCTGGTCACGGCTGAGGGACAGACGCTCTACCGACGGTGCAGTTCCGAGCACCACCACCACCTCGTCTGCCGCACCTGTGGCCGCACGATCGAAATCGCCGGTCCTGCCGTCGAAACGTGGGCTGACGCGATCGCCCGCGAGCACGGATTCTCCGACATCAGCCACACCCTCGAGCTGTTCGGCTCCTGCCCCGCCTGCTCGTCCGGCTAAGTCTCAGCCCACCGGCGGCGGGTTGGGCACGGCGCCGCCATACCGGCGATCGCGCGATGCGTACAGCTCGCACGCATGCCACAGGTGTCGTCGATCGAAGTCGGGCCACAGCGTGTCGAGGAATACCAACTCGGCGTAGGCCGATTGCCACAGCAGGAAGTTGCTCGTGCGCTGCTCGCCGGACGAACGGACGAAGAGGTCGACGTCAGGCATGTCGGGCTCGTCAAGGAAGCGGGCGATCATCCGCTCGTCGATCTTCTCCGGATCGATGTTGCCGGCCTTGACCGCACGCGCGATCGTGGCCGCGGCGTCGGCGATCTCAGCCCGCCCGCCGTAGTTGACGCACATCGTCAATGTCAGCTTCGTGTTCTTCGCCGTGAGCTGCTCGGCCTCCTCGAGTTCGGAGATGACGCTGCGCCACAGCTTGGGGCGGCGACCCGCCCACCGGACGCGGACACCCAGCTCGTTCATCTCGTCGCGGCGACGGCGGATGACATCGCGGTTGAAGCCCATGAGGAAGCGCACTTCGTCAGGCGAGCGCTTCCAGTTCTCCGTCGAGAACGCGTAGGCACTCAGCCACGTGACGCCGAGCTCGAGGGCACCTTCGACGCAATCGAACAGGCTCGCCTCCCCCGCCTCGTGCCCAGCCGTGCGTGGCAGTCCGCGCTCCTTCGCCCACCGGCCGTTGCCGTCCATGACGAGGGCCACATGCCGTGGGACCAGTTCCGGATCAATCGCCGGAGCCGTCGCGCCCGAGGGGTGCGGCGTCGGCTGACGTCGCGGCTGTGGGGATCGACGGGCCATGAGCCCATCCTGACATCCCCCTCGCTCGTTCGACCGTCAGCCGCTGCTGCGATCCACGAAAGGCAGGGAGCGCAGCCCGCGCTCCAGATGCCACTGCAGGAAGGCCGCCACCAGGCCGCTGGCATCTCGACGGTCACGGGGCTCACTGTCATCCGCGACGGGCCAGTCGCCGCTCAGCAACGCGCCGAGGAGCGCGATCGTGGCCGGGGACGGCGCTGCCGAGCCGGGCGGCCGGCAGTTGCCGCAGACGACACCGCCGGTCTGGATGGAGAAGGCCCGGTGCGGGCCCAGCGCACCGCAGCGGGCGCAGTCCTCGAACGACGGTGACCAGCCGGCGATCGCGAGCGACCGCAGCAGGTACGCGTCGAGGATCAGGCCCGGATCATGCTCGCCCGAGACCAGCGACCGCAGCCCGGAGACCAGCAGGGCGAACTGAGGCACGGACGGCTCGCGCTCCTCGGGGGTCATGCGCTCGGCGGTCTCGAGCATCGCCGTGCCGGCGGTCCACCGCGGGTAGTCGGAGGACAGCGACGCGCCATGCGAGGCAATCGACTCGACCTGGGTCACCGTGTCGAGGGACCTGCCCTCGTACAACTGAACGTCGACGTGGCTGAAGGGTTCGAGCCGGGCACCGATCCGGCTCGTTGTCTTGCGGACGCCTCGCGCCACACCCCGCACGCGCCCGTGACTGCGGGTCAGCAGCGTGACGATGCGATCTGCCTCGCCCAGCTTCTGGGCGCGCAGGACGATTGCTTCGTCACGGTAGAGCGGCACGCTACATTCTCTCGTATGACAGACCCGGAACCGGCAACCCCGGAGCCGACACCCCCCGCGGCGGATCCGAGTCCTGCGCCCCCGCCGGCACCCGATGAGCCCAACGCGTCGCCCGTCCTCGTCGCAATCGACTCGCGCTGGCTTCGCAAGGCCCTCGTCATGGTGGTCGTGGCCATCCTGGCTCTCGAAGTCATCAACTACTCCTGGGGCCTGCTCGCCGGCTTCCTGTTCAACCTGCTCCTCGCCTGGCTGATCGCGATCTCCTTCGATCCGATCGTCAGCTACCTGGCGCATCGCGGCATGAGGCGCGGCGTTGCCACCGGAATCGTGGCCGCTTCCACGCTTTCGCTCATCGCCCTGTTCATCGCGCTGTTCGGCGGGGTTCTCGCCACCCAGATCGTCGAGTTGGTCCAGGCCCTTCCGGACCTCGTCCTCAACATTGTCGAGTGGGTCAACCGCACCTTCAACACCCAGATCGACCCCGTCACCCTTCTCAACAACCTCAACCTCACGAGCGACCAGATCACCGATCTCGCAACATCGCTCGCGGGTGGAATCTTCGGGGTTCTGGCCGGAGTCGTCGGCATCGTCTTCGACTTCGTCACGATCCTGGTGTTCTCGTTCTACTTCTCCGCAGACTCGCCCCGCATCAAGCGATTCATTGCGTCGTGGCTGAAGCCCGCGCGCCAGGTTGTCTTCATCCAGGTGTGGGATATCGCGGTGCGCAAGGCCGGCGGGTTCGTCATCTCGAAGCTGGCCCTCGCAACGCTATCGGCCGCCTTCCACTGCGGCTTCTTCTACCTGATCGATATCCCCTGGTGGCTGCCGATGGGCATCTTCGCGGGCGTCGTCAGCCAGTTCATCCCAACGATCGGCACGTACATCGGCGTGGCACTGCCGGCGCTCTTCGCCGTGTTCGAGGAGCCCATCGACGTGCTGTGGATCGTGATCTTCGCGACGGTTTACCAGCAGATCGAGAACTACGTCTTCACGCCGCGGATCTCTACCAAGACGATGGACATCAACTCCGGCGTGGCACTGGCGTCGGTCTTCATCGGCGCCGCGCTGTTCGGCCCGATCGGGGCGATCATCGGCATCCCACTGGCAGCGATAGTCATCGCGGTCTTCGAGGCCTACGGGCAGCGGTACGACGTCCACCCCGACGTCGAGCGCAACGCCGACTGACGCACCACCGGTCCGGAGCAGCACCCGCCAGCCCCGGGATAGGCCCGACCGCACTGGGAGAAATCGGTGAGGATGCCCCACCAGAACCCCCTGATCACC
>CAIVQM010000199.1 GCA_903908025.1 uncultured bacterium | reverse complement strand
CGCGATGTACGGGTTCTCGGGCACCGTCGAGGGCAACGCAGCAGTCGAGGGGCTGATGGGCGGCTATCTGGACGCCATGCACGACACGGCACCCCCGGCACCGTGATCCCGTGAGCGTCGAGCGCTGGATCCTGGCCATCGATCTCGGCAACGGTGGCCCCAAGGTCGCTGTCGTCGACATGGACGACCGGCTCCGCGCGGTGTGCGTCCGCGATGTGTCGGTGCATATCGGTATCGACGGGGCTGCGACGCAGGACGCGCACGAGTGGTGGGTGCAGCTCGTCGCAGCTGCGCACGAGGCGATCTCGATGAGCGGGATGGACCACAACGGGCTGCACGCGGTGGCGATCACCGGCCAGTGGGGCTCGACCGTGCCCGTCGATGCGGCGGGGCTCCCCGTCGGCCCGGTGCTGCTGTGGGCCGATACCCGTGCGGGCAAGTACATGCACGAGGTGGTCGGTGGGCCGATCAGCTATCAGGGGTTCTCGCCGATGAAGGTGATCCCGTGGGTGCGTCGCACGGGGGGAGCCCCGACGCCGAGCGGCGCCGACCCCACCGGCCACTCGCTGCTCCTGCAGCGTGAGTTCCCCGACGTCTACCGCGACGCCGCTCACCTGCTCGAGCCGATCGACTACCTGGGGATGCGGTTCACCGGCCGCGCAGCGGCGACGCCGGCGTCGTTGATCGTCAGCTGGCTGACGGAAAATCGCCTCGGCCGAGATCCGGTCTACGACGACGACCTGATCCGCCGGGCCCAGCGCGATCCGGCCCGGCTGCCTGCGCTTGTGCCCACGGGCTCGGTCCTCGGTCCGCTGCTTCCGGAGGTCGCTGCGGAACTCGGACTGCCCGCCGGGGCGCCGGTGGTCACGGGCATTCCCGATCTCCATGCTGCGGTCATCGGCAGCGGAGCCGTCGAGCCGTTCGCAACTCATGTCAGCATCTCGACGACCGCGTGGATCGGTGCCCGCGTGCCGTTCAAGAAGACCGACATCCTGCATTCCATCGCCACGGTGCAGGGCTTTGATGCGCAGTACCCGATCGTGGGTAACAACCATGAGACGGGCGGTGCGGCGCTGCGCTGGCTCAAGGAGCAGGTATTCCCCGACCTCACGTACGGCGACCTCATCTCGCGCGCGGCCACGGCTCCTGCGGGTTGCGAGGGTGTGGTGTTCACGCCATGGCTCAATGGCGAGCGCAGCCCTGTCGAGGATCGGCTGATCCGGGCGTCCTTCCTCAACGTCTCGCTGCGCACTGACCAGGCCACATTGATCCGCGCCGTGATGGAGGGCGTCGCGTTCAACGCCCGGTGGCTGTTCGACTCATACGAGAAGTTCCTCGGCCGGAAGGTCCCGAGCGTGCGCATCATCGGCGGCGGAGCCCAGTCGGACCTGTGGTGCCAGCTGCACGCCTACGCGCTGAATCGTCCCGTCGAGCGCCCCGCCGACCCGCGCGATGCGCAACTCAAGGGCACTGCCCTGTGGGCGAGAGTGTGTCTGGGTGAGATGACCCTCGAGGAGGCAGGCAAGCGGACGGTCATCACCGACACCTTCCTGCCCGACGGGCCGGATGCCGAGGTGTACGCGCACCTGT
>CAIVQM010000198.1 GCA_903908025.1 uncultured bacterium | reverse complement strand
TCCGTGCACGAGCCGGCCGACCTCACCATCGTCCGCGAGATTCACGAGGCTGCTGGTCGGTCCGTGGTTGCCGTCGCGATCGACGGACGTTTCGCCGGCGTCATCGTCGTCGCTGACGTCGTCAAGGCGGGAAGTGCGGCGGCCATCACGGCATTTCGTACGCTCGGGCTCGCGCCCGTGCTGCTGACGGGCGACAACGCTCGCGTCGCGCGGTCTGTTGCCCACGAGGTCGGCATCGACGATGTGGTGGCCGATGTCCTTCCGGAGGACAAGGTCGAGGCGGTACGAGCGCTGCAGATGCAGGGGCGCACGGTCGCGATGGTCGGCGACGGGGTCAACGATGCGGCCGCCCTTGCGCAGGCCGACCTGGGCATGGCGATGGGGACGGGCACCGACGTGGCCATCGAGGCAGCCGACATCACCCTCGTCCGCGGCGACCTCATTGCTGCGGCCGACGCGATCCGGCTGTCACGCCGCACGTTGCGCACCATCAAGGGCAACCTGTTCTGGGCCTTCGCCTACAACGTCGCAGCGATCCCGCTGGCGATGGCCGGTCTCCTCAACCCGCTTCTCGCGGGTGCGGCGATGGCGTTCTCCTCGGTATTCGTCGTCACGAACAGCCTCCGGCTTCGTCGGTTCCGGGGGCTTGACGTCACCTGACGCCGGATTGCTGGATGATCGGTCCGTGCCTGCCTTCGATGTCGATGCGATCGACCTGTCCGTGCTGCGCGAGCGACTGAGCGCCAAGTACCAGTACTACGACGCCGACGTGATCCCGGCGTGGGTCGCTGAGATGGACTTCCCGATGGCGGAGCCGATCGCCGCGGCACTTCACGCGGCGATCGACCGTTCCGACACCGGGTACCGATCGGCAGTCGGTCTCGCGGATGCGCTCTCGGATTTCGCTCGGACCCGGTGGTCGTGGGACATCCCGACGAGTCGGATCACCCCGATCCCGGATGTGCTCACGGGCGTGGCGCAGGCACTGGCCATGTTCACCGAGCCGGGTGATGGCGTCGTCGTCAACACCCCCGTATATGCACCGTTCTTCTCGACCGTGCGTGATGTCGCGCATCGCGTCCTCGTTGAGGTGCCGATGTGGCGCGGTGACGACGGCTCATATGGCTGGGATCTCGCTGGCATGGAGGCGGCGTTCGCCCGTCCCGATGTGACGGCCTTCGTGATGTCGAATCCACACAACCCGACGGGCTCGGTTCCCAGCCGCGAGACTCTGGCGGCCATTGCCGAACTGTCCGCTCGGCACGGGGTGACGGTGATCTCGGACGAGATCCACGGCCCCCTCGCCCTGCCCGGTCATCCGCATGTGCCGTTCATGTCGGTGGCCGATGACGACGCCGATGCCGTCATCCTGGTCTCGGCGTCGAAGGCGTGGAACCTGCCCGGCCTCAAGTGCGCTCAGCTGGTCGGTACGGCCCGAACCGCCCAGACGATCACGCGACGGCTGCCGCTCGAGGTGACCTACGGCACGGGACACCTGGGCGCGATCGCGGCGGTCGTGGCCTACCGCGAGGGCGGCCCGTGGCTGGCCGATGTACTCGACATCCTCGATGGCAATCGCAGCCTGCTCGCCGACCTGCTGGCCGAGCATCTGCCACTGGCTGGCTATGTGCCGCCGCAGGCCTCCTACCTCGCCTGGGTCGACTTCGGGGCCTACGGGCTGGGCGACGACCCGGCGGCGGCCTTCCTCGAGCGCGGGCGGGTCGCGCTCAGTTCCGGACCGACGTACGGCCCTGGCGGAGAGGGCTACGCCCGGCTGAATATCGCCACGTCGCCTGCGATCCTCACCGAGATTGTCCGGCGGCTCGCCGGCGTGTTCCAATAAGTAGGTGACCAGACGGGGTGTGCTGACTGCGGCGGCCGCATTGGCGGTGCTGGGGTCATTGGCGATGCCGGCCACGGCTTCGGCTGCTCCGTCGCACGATCGCTACGCGATCGGTGACTCGGTCATGCTGGGGGCCAAGGGGGACCTGCAGAAGTCCGGATTCGGCGTCGATGCGACCGAGAGCCGTCAGGCCTACAAGGGGCCATCGATCCTTCGCCAGCGAGGTGCGCGACTCCCCGCCAACGTCGTCGTCCACCTCGGCACCAATGGGACCTATCCCCTCGCCACCTGCAAGGCGCTCGTCAAGGCGGCTGGCCCCGATCGTCGGGTCTTCCTCGTCACCGTGCACGTCCCCCGGTCGTGGGAGAAGTCGAACAACGCCGTGATTCGCCACTGTGATGAGGCGTTCGCGGCTGATCGCGTCCATGTGGTCGACTGGGACAGGGCGGTATCGACTCACCCGAAGTGGCTCTACGGCGATGGCACCCACCTGCGTCCGGCAGGCAGTGCCGCCTTCGCTTCTCTGCTGGACGGCGCGGTCACCGGTGCGGTTGCCGACGCTCGGGCCGCGGCCCTGGCGAGCGCCGCCGGCACGGGAAAGGCCGGCCTGCAGCCATGACGGTCCGCCTGTGGACTTGGTCACACGTCAGCGCTTGCATGACGATTGTGGTCGGCCATAGCGTGGTTGTCGGGGCATCCTGTGTCCCACCCCTGTCGCGCCAGCCCCTGGCGTGACGAACCTTCGATCCACTGGAGCGATTCGATGACTGTTCCCGGCCTGGAGAATCCGCCGACCAAGAACGCGCAGCTCATCACGTGGGTCGAGGAGGTCGCTGCACTGGCCAAGCCCGATGAGGTCGTGTGGGCCGACGGATCAGAGGCGGAGTGGCAGCGGCTCACCGAGTTGATGGTGGGCACC
>CAIVQM010000197.1 GCA_903908025.1 uncultured bacterium | reverse complement strand
GCTGCTGGTGGGGCTGCTGATCGCCGTCCCCATCGGTTTCTGGGCTGCGCGACGGCTCACGCGGCCGTTGCGGGCCGCCCGCGATGCGGCCAACGAGATGGCGGCCGGCTCGCGCAGCGTGACGCTGCTTCCCGAGGGCCCGGCCGAGATCGCAGACATCGCCGACTCCCTGAACCGGCTCAATGCCGCGCTGGTCGTATCCGAGGGTCGTCAGCGGGAGTTCCTGATGTCGGTGTCGCATGAACTGCGCACCCCGCTGACGGCGGTCAAGGGCTACGCCGAGGCGCTTGCCGACGGGGTCATCTCGGGCGATGACGTGCCTCGCACGGGCTC
Organism: uncultured bacterium; assembly: GCA_903908025.1. GTDB lineage: Bacteria > Actinomycetota > Actinomycetes > S36-B12 > S36-B12 > UBA10649. The sequence goes on along the minus strand of CAIVQM010000197.1, from coordinate 8,227 downwards.
GACCGTCGCAGCGGAGGCCGCACGGCTCGATCGGCTGGTCACCGATCTGCTCGATCTGGCGCGACTGGGTGCGGTCGATTTCCACATCGCTCCGGTCGACGTCGACCTCGTCGAGATCGGTGAGGATGCCGGCGACGTGTGGCGCGACCGAGCGGAGCCCGAGGGCGTGACCCTGTTACTGGAACTGCCGCAGGACCCGCTGATCGCGCGGACGGACCCCATCCGCGTTCGTCAGGTCATCGACAACCTGGCCGAGAACGCCCTGCGGGTGTCGCCACGCGGGTCGACCATCGTCCTCGCCGTGCGCCACGAGGGCGACTGGGCCATCGTCGAGGTCCGGGACTCGGGTCCGGGCCTCACACCGGACGACGTGGCCGTCGCCTTCGAGCCGGGGGTGCTGCACGACAGGTACCGAGGGGTGCGGCCGGTTGGGACCGGTCTGGGTCTGGCGCTGGTCGGGCGGCTGGCCACGGGACTGGGCGGACAGGCCGAGGCGGGCCGGGCGCTGGAAGGTGGGGCGCGATTCACGGTCCGCTTGCCGCTCGCCGAGCGGTCCGCGTCAGGTGTCCAGCCCACCTAGGGCTTGGGCCGACCTAGTACAGGGCTGGGGGCCGCCAACCGCCTGGGCAACTGCGCGAAGAGTGCGCCGTGACTTCCGCCAACTCCCGATCGCCGTGCCCGCAGCGCGAGCAGACGTAGGGCGGCTCCTCCGTGCTGTCGCAGGCGCAGACCCAGTGATGAAGCCCCACGGTGCAGAGCAGTCGTTCTCGTGGAGTGTGTGCGGTGCGTGCGGTGCGTGCGGTGCGTGCCCTACTTGCTGGCCGTGCCGAGCGTGAGGCTGAACGAGGCATCACATCCTCCTCTCGTCTGCCCCCCCCTCTCCTCTCACGATGCTTCTCCTCCCACTTCAAGGATACGCGCGGGGTCAGGCCGGATCGGCGCGCGAGCTGCCCTGTCTGACCCGCCCGGCGTATCGTCGCCCCATGGGACGTGATCAGGTGACGGTGTTCGCGCCCGACGACGTCGTCGTCGCGGAGCGCACCGACACCCGGACGCTGACGCGTCGACTGATCCCACCGCTCGCCACGCTGGCCGGCACCATCGCCGTGCTGGGCTATGTGGCGGCTGTCGATCCGAACCAGCCCGGCCACTACCCCCTGTGCCCGACCCGTGCACTGTTCGGCGTGGACTGCCCGGGTTGCGGGCTGATGCGGGCAACCCACGACCTCCTGACGGGCGATGTGGCCGGTGCCCTGGACCACAACATCCTGATCGTCGTGCTGGCTCCGCTGGCGATCGTGCTGTGGGTTCGGTGGCTGCTACGCGCCTGGCGCGGCCGAGAGGATGCGGTGACGTACGCGACCTTCCGTCGGCGAAACACCGTGATGCTCATCGGCCTGGGAGTGGTGCTCGCGTTCGGCGTCGTCCGCAACTTCGTGCCGTACCTGGGATCGGGGATCGGCTAGCCCCCCTCCCTTTCGTCGAGCGGCCAGCAGTGGGGGTCAGTTCGGCCGAAAGCACCCCCACGCCCGGCTGCTCGCGGGGGAGGGGGAGCGCAACTGGCCCGCCGAAATCTGTCGGACGGAGCCGTGGCTACTCTTGGCCGCGTGAGCGTTCTCGACGACATCATCGCCGGCGTGCGGCTTGACGTGGCCGCGCGGATGGAACTCGTCTCATTGGACGAACTCAAGAAGCGCTCAGCGCTCGTTGCGCCTGCGCGTGACGTTGTCGCGGTCCTGGCGGACGAGGACGTGAGCGTTATCGCCGAGGTGAAGCGGGCGAGCCCGAGTCGCGGTGCGCTGGCCGAGATCGCGGACCCGGCAGCGCTGGCCGTGGAGTACGAACTCGGTGGCGCGCACTGCATCAGCGTCCTGACGGAAGAGCGGCGCTTCGGCGGTTCGCTCGCCGATCTCGCTGCCGTGCGTGCGGCTGTCGACATCCCTGTTCTGCGCAAGGACTTCATCGTCACCAGCTACCAGCTGTGGGAGGCGAAGGCCTTCGGCGCCGACATGATCCTGCTCATCGTCGCTGCGCTCGAGCAGTCGGCGCTTGTCAGCCTTGTCGAGCGCACGCAGAGCCTGGGCCTCACAGCCCTCGTGGAGGTCCACGATGAGGAAGAGATCGCCCGCGCCGTTGACGCCGGAGCCCGCGTGATCGGTGTCAACGCACGCAATCTCAAGACTCTCGAGGTCGATCGTGGCGTGTTCGCACGCGTTGCCGGATGCATTCCCGACTCGTGCATCAAGATCGCCGAGTCCGGGGTTCGCGATGCGCATGACCTCATCGTCTACGCGGAAGCCGGCGCTGACGCAGTGCTCGTGGGGGAGAGCCTTGTCACCGGCAAGGACCCGCGGTCGGCAGTCCACGATCTGGTCACGGCGGGTGCGCACCCGGCATTGCGTCATGGTCGGGGCTGATCGGTCGCATGGCCATCGAAAGCATTGCCCCGGCGGGTCAGGACGCGTCCGGGCACTTCGGTCCCTACGGCGGACGATTCGTGCCCGAGTCGTTGACGGCTGCACTCGACGAGCTGGACGCGGCCTACCACGCGGCGATCGTCGATCCTGAATTCATCGCCGAGCTCGCCGGCCTGGAGCGCGACTACACCGGGCGCCCCAACCCGCTGACGCGCGCTGCGCGATTCGGTGAGCTGTGCGGTGGCGCGCGCATCTACCTCAAGCGCGAAGATCTCAATCACACGGGTTCACACAAGATCAACAACGTCCTCGGCCAGGCCCTGCTGACCAAGCGGATGGGCAAGCAGAGGGTCATCGCCGAGACCGGTGCCGGGCAGCACGGTGTAGCGACGGCAACGGCCGCAGCGCTGATGGGCCTCGAGTGCACGGTGTACATGGGCGAGGAGGACACCCGCCGCCAGGCGCTGAACGTCGCGCGCATGAAGCTCCTCGGTGCGGAAGTCGTGCCCGTCACTGCCGGCAGTCGTACGTTGAAGGACGCCATCAACGAGGCCATGCGCGACTGGGTCAGCACCGTCGATCGCACCCACTACATGCTGGGCACCGTCACCGGCCCGTCGCCCTTCCCGAAGATGGTCCGCCACTTCCATGAGGTCATCGGACGCGAGGCACGCGAGCAGATCCTCGCTGTCGAGGGGCGGCTGCCGGATGCCTGCGTCGCGTGCGTCGGCGGCGGCTCGAATGCGATCGGCCTGTTCAGCGGATTCATGGATGACCCGCAGGTCCAGTTGCGCGGCTACGAGGCCGGGGGCGACGGCGTCGCGACGGGTCGCCATGCATCGCGCTTCTCGGCCGGCAGCCCCGGAGTCCTGCACGGTGCGCGCACCTACGTCATGCAGGACGAGTGGGGGCAGACGTTGCCGTCGCACTCGATCTCGGCCGGACTGGACTATCCCGGCGTCGGTCCTGAGCACTCGTGGCTGCACGACACCGGGCGGGCGGTCTACGAACCGGTCGACGATGTGGAGGCGATGGAGGCGTTTGCGGCCCTGTGCCGTACTGAGGGGATCATCCCGGCCATCGAGTCCGCGCATGCGCTCGCGGGTGCGATGCGCCTTGGTCGTGAGCTCGGCCCGGAGGCCGTGATCATCGTGAACCTCTCGGGTCGTGGCGACAAGGACGTCGAGACGGCTGCCGCCTGGTTCGGCATCGATCTGGCACAGCGCCCGTGACGGCCACTCTCGCGGACGTGTTCGCCCGCGTGCGGACGGAGGGTCGGTCGGCACTCATCGGCTACCTGCCCGCGGGCTTCCCATCGCCGGGTGCGGGCGTCGAGCTGATCAACGCCATGGTCGGTGCGGGCGTCGACATCGTCGAGGTCGGACTGCCGTACTCCGACCCGCTCATGGACGGTCCGGACATCCAGGCGGCCGTCGAGCAGGCCCTGCTCGCTGGCGCCACGCCTGATGTCGTGCTCGACACGGTCGAGCAGATCACCGCCGCGGGTGCCACGGCCGTTGTCATGTCGTACTGGAACCCCATCGAGCGCTACGGCGTCGACCGGTTCTCCGCACGCCTTGCTGCGGTCGGCGGGCATGGGGTCATCACGCCCGACCTCACGCCCGAGGAGGCCGGCCCCTGGATCTCCGCCACGACGGCCCACGGCATCGACCGCGTGTTCCTCGTCGCGCCCTCGTCGACGGATGAGCGCATCGCGACGGTTTGCTCGGTCACGTCGGGCTTCGTCTACGCCGCATCGACGATGGGCGTCACCGGGGCGCGCACGACGGTCAGCTCGGCGGCGCCCGAACTGGTCCGCCGCACGCGGGCGCTCACCGACCTGCCGATCGCCGTCGGGCTGGGCGTCTCGACCGGTGCCCAGGCCCGCGAGGTGGCCGCGTATGCCGACGGCGTCATCGTCGGCTCGGCCTTCGTCCGCCGCATCCTGCAGGCGCCCGATCGGGCCGTCGCCGTATCAGCCGTGGCCGATCTCGCCCGCGAGCTGGCAGCGGGCGTCCGGGGGAACTGAAGCAGCCGGTGAAGCGTCAACCACACTGACAAGTACGGTTGGCCCTGAACATTGGGTCCGGGACACCGCGACCGACGACGAGTGGAGATTGTTCATGAGCGAGTCCGGCAAGAACCGACGTGACCGCGCCGCGGCAGCCCGCGATGCCGCGAATGCCGGCGAGCGCCGCCGCGAGCGCACCGTCCGCATCGTCGGGGGGATCACCGTGCTGGTGGTCGTCCTGGGGATCATCGGAGTCGCCATATTCGCCAAGAACTCGCAGAACACCGACCCGGTCGCCCTTCCGTCGCCCAATCCCTCCGCGGCCCTGCCCACCGGCGTGCTGCCCACGGACGACGTGCACGCCTATGGCGTCCCTTACGGGACCGGCACCGCCGACGTCCCGGTGCTCGAGATCTGGGAGGACTTCCAGTGTCCGGCATGCGACGCGGTCGAGAAGGCCAACGGTGCGGGGATCGAGTCCCTGGCCGACAGCGGCAAGATCCGCCTGATCTGGCGGCCGACGACCTTCCTCGACGGCAACCTCGGTAACGACTCGTCGACCCGCGCCGCCGCCGCCTGGGGCTGCGCGATCGATGCTGGGAAGGCGAAGGAGTACCACAATGTGGTGTTCGCCAACCAGCCGGAGACGGAGGGCACTGGCTACACCGACGAGCAACTGCTCGCCTTCGCTGGCGATGCCGGAATAGCCGGGGCCGCTCTCGACACGTTCACGACGTGCGTCGCGGATCGCACCTACGTGGACTGGACCGCCAACAGCACGGGCGTCTTCTACTCGAGCAATATCCAGGGCACCCCGTTCGCGCTGCTCAACGGTGTCGAGGTGCCGACGGAGACCCTCGTTGACCAGCCGGCGCTAGAGAAGCTGGTTGCTGACGCAGCAGCAGCACCGGCCGCTTCGGCATCACCGTCGCCCGCAGCCTCCTGATTCGGAGCCAGTGATCCCCGCGTTCATCCCCAGCCCGGGCCAGGGTGTCTGGCTGCTCGGGCCCGTGCCGCTCCGGGCGTACGCCCTGCTGATCGTCGCGGGGATCGTCGTCGCGGTCTGGCTGGGCAATCGCCGATACGTGGCGCGCGGGGGAGCGCCAGGCGTGATCACCGACATCGCGATCTGGGCGGTGCCATTCGGCATCGTCGGCGGTCGGCTCTACCACGTGATCAGCGATCACCAGCTGTACTTCGGGCCGGGGGGCGCCGGCTGGATTGCGGCCCTGCGGATCTGGGACGGCGGGCTGGGCATCTGGGGTGCGGTGACCCTGGGCGCACTCGGTGCCTGGATCGGGGCTCGTCGCGCTGGTGTCCTGCTGCCGCCCATCGCCGATGCGGTGGCCCCGGCCGTTGCCGTCGCCCAGGCCATCGGCCGCTGGGGGAACTGGTTCAACCAGGAGCTCTTCGGATCCCCGACCGATCTGCCATGGGGCCTGGAGATCGATGTGGCACACCGGCCTGCGGGCTACGAGCAGTTCGCGACCTTCCACCCGACCTTCCTGTACGAGTCGCTGTGGATGGTCGGCGTGGCGTTGGTCCTCGTGTGGGCCGATCGCCGTTTCCAACTGGGCCATGGGCGGGTCTTCGCCCTGTACATCCTGCTCTACTGCAGTGGCCGGATCTGGATCGAGAGCCTGCGCATCGACTCCGCCAACCAGGTGCTGGGTCTGCGCCTGAATGTCTGGACGGCGCTCCTCGTGGGGATCGGTGCCGCGATCTACCTGGTGGTGTCATGGCGCCTGCGTCCGGGCCGCGAGAGCGTCCTCACCCGACCCGGCCACGAGCCGGTGTCCGACGAGCCGGTGCTTGCCGGGCCCGACCCGGTGGACGGCGAAGAGGCCGAGACCGACATCCGGTAGGGTCTGCGCATCGGGCCAACGTCGTCCCGTGCACGGCAGTCCGACCCGAACGGGTCGACCGATTCCGGAACCAGCCGGACGATGACAGCCTCCGGACGACGACGAATGGACGACCATGTACTCCTCGCCAGCGCATCCCGCCCCTCAGGGCCTGTATGACGGGCTCAGCGAGCACGATGCATGCGGCGTCGCCTTCGTGGCGACCCTGACCGGCACGGCATCGCACGACATCGTCGACAAGGCCCTGACCGCGCTGCGCAATCTCGAACACCGCGGGGCCTCGGGTGCGGAGCCGGACAGCGGCGACGGTGCCGGCATCCTCCTGCAGGTTCCCGATCGCTTCCTGCGGGATGTCGTCGACTTCGGCCTGCCCCCGGCCGGGCACTACGCCGTGGGCATCGCCTTCCTGCCTTCGGACCAGGCGGGGGCCAGCATCGTTCGGGACAGCATCGGCGCCATCGCGCGTCAGGAGGGCCTCGCCATCCTCGGCTGGCGCGAGGTCCCGACCGACCCGTCCCTGGTGGGTGCGACGGCACGCAGTGTGATGCCCTCCTTCTGGCAGCTGTTCGTCGCGGGCGGCGAGGCCGTCGGCGTCGAGCTCGATCGGCGGGTCTTCCCGCTGCGCAAGCGCGTCGAGCACGAGCTTGCCACCTACTTCGCCTCGCTGTCGGCGCGCACCATCGTCTACAAGGGAATGCTCACCACGAGCCAGCTGGAGCCGTTCTATCCGGAGCTCTCGGACGCCCGGGTGGAGTCCGCACTGGCACTGGTGCACTCGCGCTTCTCCACCAACACGTTCCCGTCGTGGCCGCTGGCCCACCCGTATCGCTACATCTCGCACAACGGCGAGATCAACACCGTGCGCGGCAACCGCAACTGGATGCAGGCACGCGAGGCGATGATCACGTCGAAGGTCATCCGTGGTGACATCACCCGACTGTTCCCCATCTGCACGCCGGGCGGCAGCGACTCCGCATCGTTCGACGAGGTTCTCGAACTGCTGCACCTCGGGGGCCGCTCACTTCCGCACTCGGTGCTGATGATGATCCCCGAAGCGTGGGAGAACAACCCCGCGATGGATCCGGCACGTCGAGCCTTCTACGAGTTCCATGCGAACTTCATGGAGCCGTGGGACGGCCCCGCCAACGTCTGCTTCACCGACGGCACCCAGATCGGCGCCGTCCTCGACCGCAACGGACTGCGTCCGGGGCGCTTCTGGGTCACCGACGAGGGCCTGGTCGTGCTCGCATCCGAGGCTGGCGTCCTCGATATCGATCCCGCACGGATCGTGCGCAAGGGCCGGTTGCAGCCGGGACTCATGTTCCTCGTCGACACGGCCGCTGGTCGGATCATCGAGGACGACGAGATCAAGGCCGAACTCGCCGCGGAGTACCCCTATGCCGAGTGGCTGCGGGCCGGCCTCATTCACCTCGGGGCGCTGCCCGAGCGTGAGCACATCGTGCACACGCCGCTGTCGGTCGCGCGCCGTCAGCAGACCTTCGGCTACACGGAGGAGGAGATGCGAATCCTCCTGGCGCCGATGGCCAGTTCGGGTTTGGAGCCGATTGGCTCGATGGGGACGGATACACCCATCGCCGTGCTCTCGACGCGGCCTCGGATGCTGTTCGACTACTTCGCGCAGCTGTTCGCGCAGGTGACGAATCCGCCGCTGGACTCGATCCGCGAGGAGATCGTCACGTCGCTCTCGAGCATCATTGGCCCGGAAGGCAACCTCCTCGAGCCGACGGCAGCGCACTGCAAGCAGGTCGTCCTGCCGTTCCCCGTCATCGACAACGACGAGCTGTCGAAGGTGCTGCATATCAATGACGACGGCGACTACTCACGGTTCGCCGGCGTGCGCATCTCGGGCCTGTACCCGGTGTCGGGTGGGGGAGAGGCCCTCGAGCGGCGACTGAGCGAGATCTTCCACGAGG
>CAIVQM010000196.1 GCA_903908025.1 uncultured bacterium | reverse complement strand
GACGTCCTTGCCACCGGCGGCACCGCTTGTGCCGCCATCGACCTCGTGCAGCGTACGGGAGCGACGATCGTCTCGTTCGCCGTGATCATGGATCTGCCGTCGCTGGGCGGCAGCGCCCGCGTTCGCGAACTCGGTGTCAGCGTCGCCGCGCTGCTCAACGGCGACGCGCCCGTACACTGAGGCCACCCGAGCGGGGAGAGGTCTTGGCCAAGGAGAACCCGATTCCAACGGAGCCGCCGCCCGCGGCCCCGGGAATCGTCGTGTCGGACTCCGGCGGGCTGCGGTCGCGCTTTGCGCGGCTGGCCGGGTCGCGGACCGGATTCTCCGAGCTAGAGCCGCTGCTGCGCACGCTGCGCAAGTACCACCCCAAGGCCGACACCCGGCTGGTCGAGCGCGCCTATGAGATGGCTGCGATCCTGCACCGCGACCAGAGGCGTCGATCAGGCGAGGCCTACATCACCCACCCGCTCGCGGTGGCCACGATCCTCGCCGATCTGGGCATGACGGCCCCGACGCTTGCCGCAGCACTGCTTCACGACACGGTCGAAGACTGCGGTTATGCCCTCGACGCCCTACGCGAGGACTTCGGCGACGAGATCGCCGAACTCGTCGACGGTGTGACCAAGCTCGACAAGGTCCGCTACGGGGATGCATCGGCCGCTGAGACCGTGCGCAAGATGGTCATCGCGATGGCGCGCGATATCCGGGTGCTCGTCATCAAACTTGCCGACCGCCTCCACAACATGCGCACGCTTCGGTACATGCCGGAGGACAAGCAGCAGAAGAAGGCGCGCGAGACCCTCGAGATCTATGCACCCCTCGCGCACCGGCTCGGTATGAACGCCGTCAAGTGGGAACTGGAGGATCTGTCCTTCGCGACCTTGTACCCGAAGATGTACGAGGAGATCGTCCGCCTCGTGAGCCAGCGCGCTCCCTCGCGTGATCAGTACCTGACAACCGTCATCGACCAGATCGAAGCCGATCTCAAGACGGCCAAGGTCAAGGCCGTGGTCACGGGCCGTCCCAAGCACTACTACTCGGTCTACCAGAAGATGATCGTGCGCGGCCGCGACTTTGCCGAGATCTACGACCTCGTCGGCGTGCGTATCCTCGTCGAAAGCGTGCGCGACTGCTATGCGGTGCTGGGCGTGGTGCATTCGAAGTGGAGTCCCGTGCCTGGGCGCTTCAAGGACTTCATCGCGATGCCGAAATTCAACATGTACCAGTCTCTGCACACGACCGTCATCGGGCCCGACGGCAAGCCGGTCGAACTGCAGATCCGCACACAGGACATGCATCGTTCTGCTGAGTTCGGCGTCGCCGCGCACTGGCGCTACAAGCAGCAGGACGTGGGCGGCAAGTCCGGTCCGGATGACTTCGGCTGGCTGCGGCAGCTGGTCGAGTGGCAGCGTGAGACCGAGGATCCGGACGAGTTCCTGGACTCCCTGCGCTATGACCTCGGATCATCTGAGGTGTTCGTGTTCACGCCGAAGGGCGACGTCGTTGCACTTCCCTCGAAGTCCACGCCCGTCGACTTTGCCTACTCCGTCCATACCGAGGTCGGTCATCGGTGCGTCGGGGCGCGGGTGAACGGCAAGCTCGTCCCGCTCGAGTCGTCGCTCGAGAACGGCGATGTCATCGAGATCTTCACGTCGAAGGCCGATGGTGCTGGCCCAAGCCGTGACTGGCTGTCCTTCGTCCAGTCACCGCGGGCGCGGACAAAGATCAAGGCGTGGTTCTCCCGCGAGCGGCGAGACGAAGCCATCGAGACGGGCAAGGACGCCATCGTCCGGGCGATGCGCAAGCAGGGCCTTCCGCTACAGCGGATGATGACCAACCAGGCGCTGACGGGCATTGCGGCCGGGCTGCACCAGGCTGATATCTCGGCGCTGTACGCCTCGGTCGGCGAAGGCAGGATCTCGGCCGCGACCATCGTCCAGCGGCTCGTCGAGTCGGCGGGCGGCGTGGACGGTGCCGCCGACGACGCGGCCGAGATGATGAGCCCGAGCACCGTCCAACGCTCCCGTGCCTCCGGCGATGTTGGGGTCATCGTCAAGGGCGCCGGTGATGTGTGGGTCAAGCTGGCCCGTTGCTGCACGCCGGTGCCGGGCGATGAGATTGTCGGCTTCGTGACCCGCGGGGCGGGCGTATCGGTGCACCGCGCGGATTGCATCAATGTCCCCGGGCTGCAGGCGGAGCCCGATCGCATGGTTGAGGTCGAGTGGGCACCGACGTCGAACAGCGTGTTCCTCGTGAACATCCAGGTGGAGGCTCTCGATCGCGCCAGACTGCTGTCGGATGTCACTCGCACCCTGTCGGATACCCACGTGAACATCCTGAGCGCGTCGGTGACCACGACGCGCGAGCGGATCGCACTGTCGCGGTTCACGTTCGAGATGGCTGACCCCAAGCACCTCGGTTCGGTGCTGAGGGCGGTGCGGAGCGTGGAGGGCGTCTACGACGCCTACCGCGTCTAAATACACCTCGGTCTTGAGGTTGGGGGCGTTTCAAGTCGCAAGAAACGCCCCCAACCTCAAGGCGGGCGGAGGGGTGCGCAGGATTTGGGGCTAGCGGCCCATCAGCGACTTGGTCGAGGCGATCTGCTGGTCGAAGGCTGCCGCTGCGGCATCGTCGCCCCGGGCGGCTGCGGCATCGCGCTTGGCCTGGAGCCGGTCGAGTGCCTCGCTGAACGCGTCGGTTGCGATGCCACCGCTGGTGGTCTTCCAGGCGTCTGCCTCGGCGCCACGGATGGTGTCCTCGATCTTCTTCAGTCGGCCCTCGAGTCGCTCGCGGTCGCCGCGGGGCAGATCGCCGGCCTTGTCCCAGCGGTCCTGGATCGAGCGAAGGGATGTCTTGGCGGCCTTCAGGTCGGTCACGGGAAGCAGCGCCTCCGCCTCCGCCAGCAGGGCCTCCTTCGCTGGCAGGTTGGCGCGCAGCCCCTCCTGCTCGGCATCCTCCGATGCCGTGCGAGCGGCGTAGAACGCATCCTGGGCGGCCTTGAACCGCTTCCAGAGCTTGTCCTCGTCGGTGCGCGAACCTCGGGGGGCCGTCTTCCATTCGCCCATGAGGTCACGCAACTGCTTGGACGTCTTGATCCAGTCGGTGGAGACGGAGAGGGCCTCCGCCTTGGCGATGAGCTCCCGCTTGGCGCCCATGGCCTCCTTGCGCTGGCCATCGAGTTCGCTGAAGTGCTGGCGGCGGCGCTTGTCGAAGGCTGTGCGTGCCGCGCTGATACGTGACCAGAGTTCCTGCTCCGTGGCGCGATCGCCGCGGGGGAGGGACTTCCACTCCTCGACGATGGCCGCGTAGCGCTCCGTCGTGGTGCGCCACGACGTCGAGTCGCCGAGTGCCTCGGCCTCGTCGGTCAGTGCGCGACGCTGGACGAGTGCGGCCTCGCGCTGCTCGGCCTTGCGTGCACGGTTCGCAGCCTTGGCGGCCTCAACACTGGCGGCGACGCGATCACAGCGTGCCTCGAGCCCGGCGATGTCGCCGACGAAGGACCGCGCTGCCAGCGCCTCGCGGACCCTGACCAGGACGGCTTCGGCCTGCTCAGCCGGCGCTCGGTGGTCGGAGAGGCGCTTCTCGATCAGGTCGATCTCGACGACCAGGTCGTCGTACTTGCGACCGAAGAATGCTAGGCCCTCGGCAGGGGTGCCAGCGGCCCACTGGCCGACGACGACCTCGCCTTCGGGGGCCAGCAGGATGACCGTGCCATCAGCCTCGACGCGCCCGAACCGGGTCGGGTCGCTCGCCGTGGTCGCCGCGGGTGGGCGCAACGCGGCTGGCGTGGGAACGCCGATGTCGGACATGGATCAACCTGCTTTCCTGCGTAGGACGGCAATACCGACCGTATGCGAGCACTCTTCAGGGATAACCCTAGCCATGACCACTAGTTCGGCTGGACCGTTGCCGATTCGATGAACACCGGCTGACGAGGTGCACCGTCCGCGCCCCCGTCGGCAACGCCCACGGAAGCCACCTCCTGGACGATGTCGAGCCCGGACGTGACCTTGCCCCAGATGGTGTAGTCGCCTGGCAGGGTGGTGTCGGCGTAGACGATGAAGAACTGCGATCCCGATGTCCCCGGACCGGCGTTCGCCATGGCGACCGTGCCAGCGGGGTAGTTGACTCCGCCGGTCGCGGGGAGGTTCTCGTCCGGCACGCTGTAGCCAGGACCGCCGGTGCCATCGCCGGCCGGGTCGCCGCACTGCAGGACGAAGTAGCCTGCCGTGGTCAGGCGGTGGCACTGCGTGTTGGCGTAGAAGCCCTGCTGGGCGAGGAACACCTCGCTGGCGACGGTGGCAGGCGCGGCAGGATCGAGCGCCACGACGATGTCACCGCAGTTGGTTGCGAAGGTGATGCTGGCACCCGTGCCGTCGGTGGGCGGGGCGCTGAAGGTCTGGTCATTTGGCCGCGGCGTTCCCGGGGCCGTGCAGTCCAGGATTGACGGTTCGCCGAGGGCGGGGTCGATGACGCTGGCGGATGCCGAGGGGGCAGCGGACTCAACTGCCGAGGGCGCAGCGGACGCGGACGCCGAGGGCGCCGACGATGCGGAGGCCGATGCGGACGCGGACGCGTTCACGGTGGGCTCAGCGGCGATCGGGGCCGGCGTGTCCTGCCGGCTCAGCACGATCCACCCCACACTGCCGATGACCAGCGCGGCCACCACCGCGACCGCGACGATGCGCTGATTGCGGCGTCGGCGGTCGGCGCCCTCGGTGCGTCGTGCCTGCTGACGCTCGTACTTGGCGCGGGCGATCTCGCGCTGGCGCTTGCTGCCGGACATGGGGTTCCCTTCGACGTTACGGCCCCGTGAGTCTATGCGCCGTCGGTTCGGGCCCGACGGCGCGGCCGATAGGCTGACGGCCTCACTGCGACCGAGGGGCTTTCGTGCTGATCGCCGGCTTTCCCGCGGGCTCCTGGGGGACGAACTGCTACGTCCTCGCCACGGGCCCGGGTGAGCCGTGCCTGATCATCGATCCCGGGCAGCAGTCGATCGACGGTGTGCACGAGATCCTGCGGGAGCACCGGCTGGCGCCCGCTGCCGTGCTGCTCACCCATGGCCACATCGACCACGTGTGGTCGGTGGCGCCGTTGTCGTCCGAGTTCGGCATTCCGGCCCTCATCCATGTCGACGACCGCTACCGCCTGGTCGATCCGGCCGGAACGAGCATCGTGGCGGCCCGTGACCAGCTCATGGCCATGACCAAGAACTCCCTCGAACTGACCGAGCCGGATGATGTCCGGCTGCTCACCGACGAGCAGAACCTCGACCTTGTCGGCATCCCGATGGTCGTTCGCCATGCACCCGGCCACACCGAGGGATCCGTTGTCTTCTGCCTCGACGAGGTGATGTTCAGCGGTGACGTCCTGTTCGCCGGCTCGATCGGGCGCACCGATCTTCCCGGCGGCGACCACGAGGCAATGCTTGCGTCGCTGCGCCGCGTCATCCTGCCCGCGCCCGATGACCTCGTGGTGTTGCCCGGGCACGGGCCGCAGTCGACCATCGGGCAGGAGCGGGCGACCAACCCGTACCTCGTGTCCCTCCTCGACGATGCGAATGTCCCGCGCAACCCGAAGGGGATGTAGCGATGGCCAAGGTCACCAAGCTCTCCGGCTTCCCCGAGTGGCTGCCGGACGGCCGCATCGCCGAGCAGGTTGTTCTCGATACCGCCCGCCGCGTGTTCGAGCTGCATGGCTTCGCGTCGATCGAGACCCGTTCGGTGGAGCCCCTGGAGCAGATGCTCCGCAAGGGCGAGATCGACAAGGAGGTCTACCTCCTGCGGCGGCTGCAGGCTGCCGAAGGTGAGGCCGACCCCGGGCTTGGCCTGCACTTCGACCTCACGGTTCCGTTCGCCCGCTACGTGCTCGAGAACGCCGGGCATCTGGAGTTCCCGTTCCGTCGGTACCAGATCCAGAAGGTGTGGCGGGGTGAGCGCCCTCAGGAGGGGCGGTTCCGGGAGTTCACGCAGGCAGACATCGACGTGGTCGACCGCGACACCCTCGCCTTCCATCACGATGCCGAGATGGCCGTCGTCATGGCGACGCTGCTGGCCGAACTGCCGATTCCCCGCGCCGTCGTCCAGGTCAACAACCGAAAGCTTGCCGAGGGCTTCTTCATCGGCGTGGGCGCGACCGACACGGCTGCGGTCCTTCGCAATGTCGACAAGCTCGACAAGATCGGTGCGACCAAGGTCGCTGACCTCCTCGTCACCGATGCTGGGCTGACGCCTGAAGCGGCCCAGTCCTGCCTGCAGATGGCGTCGATCCGCACCGCCGATACGTCCTTTGTTGAACAGGTGAGGGCACTGGGTGTGCGCAACGAGCTCCTCGAGGAGGGGCTCGATGAACTCGCCCGGGTGGTCTCGGCGGCGAATGCGGTTGTGCCCGGGGCCGTGGTTGCCGACCTGAAGATCGCCCGTGGGCTGGACTACTACACCGGGACGGTCTACGAGACACAGCTCGTCGGCCACGAGAACGTCGGCTCGATCGCCTCGGGCGGTCGTTACGACTCGCTCGCCTCGGATGGCCGACAGACATACCCGGGTGTGGGCATTTCGCTGGGCGTCACCCGGCTGGTGTCGGTGCTGCTCGGACGCGATCTGGTGACGGTGTCACGGTCCGTACCGTCAGCGGTGCTTGTCGCGGTCACCGACGAGGAGCAGCGTGCCGCAAGCGAGGCGGTGGCGACGGCGCTGCGCGGTCGAGGAATCCCGTGCGAGGTTGCGCCGAAGGCCGACAAGTTCGGCAAGCAGATCCGCCATGCCGACCGCCGAGGCATTCCGTATGTCTGGTTCCCGGACGCTGGCGGCGACAGCATCAAGGACATCCGGTCGGGTGATCAGGCGCCAGCCGATGCGTCCGCCTGGAACCCGCCCCCAGCAGACCTTCACCCAACCGTCAGTTCGGCTATTTCACAGGAGGAAGCACCGTGATCCGCACACATGGAGCAGGGACGCTCCGAGCGGCCGAGGCCGGCAGCACCGTCACACTTGCGGGCTGGGTGGCGAGTCGGCGCGATCACGGTGGCGTGGCCTTCCTCGACCTGCGCGATGCCAGCGGCGTCGTGCAGGTGGTCGTCCACGATCCGGCGGTGGCCCATCCACTGCGTGACGAGTTCTGCATCAAGGTCACCGGCACTGTCGAGCGTCGCCCCGACGGCAACGAGAACGCCGATCTGGCCACGGGGGAGGTGGAGGTCATGGTGACCGATCTCGAGGTCCTCTCGACCGCGGCCCCGCTGCCATTCCCGATCGACGATCGGGTCGCCGTCAATGATGAGATCCGGCTGAAGTACCGCTACCTCGACATGCGTCGCGCGGCGACCGGCAATGCACTGCGCATGCGCTCGAAGGTTAATCAGATCGCGCGAGACGTCCTACTCGAGCAGGATTTCGTCGAGATCGAGACGCCGACCCTCACCGCATCCACTCCCGAGGGAGCACGCGACTTCCTCGTCCCCGCTCGTCTGGCCCCGGGCTCCTGGTTTGCCCTCCCGCAGTCACCGCAGCTGTTCAAGCAACTGCTGATGGTGGGCGGCATGGAGCGCTACTTCCAGATCGCGCGCTGCTACCGCGACGAGGACTTCCGTGCTGACCGTCAGCCGGAGTTCACCCAGCTCGATATCGAGATGTCCTTCGTCGAGCAGGAGGATGTCATCGCCATCGGCGAGGCCGTCATCCGTGCAGTGTGGCGTGGGGTTCTCGGCTACGAGATCGGCGACATCCCCCGCATGACCTATGCCGAGGCGATGCGCCGCTACGGCAGCGACAAGCCGGACCTGCGGTTCGGCCTCGAGCTGGTCGACATGACGGCGTACTTCGCGGACACACCGTTCCGCGTCTTCCAGGCCGATCATGTCGGCGCCGTCGTGATGCCCGGTGGCGCCAGCCAGCCGCGCAAGGGCTTCGATGCCTGGCAGGAGTGGGCCAAGCAGCGTGGCGCAAAGGGACTTGCGTACGTCATCGTCGCTGACGACGGCACGCTGGGCGGCCCGGTCGCGAAGAACCTCAGCGAGTCGGAGGTCGCCGGACTTGTCGAGGCCACGGGTGCTCAGCCGGGAGACTGCGTCTTCTTCGCCGCTGGCAAGGCGAGCGAAGCGCGCGCGCTGCTCGGTGCGGCGCGGCTCGAGATCGCCAAGCGACTTGGCCTCATTGACGAGTCCGAATGGTCGTTCCTGTGGGTCGTCGACGCGCCCATGTTCGAGGAGATCGAACTGGACGACGGCACGCTCGGCTGGACGGCCGTGCACCACCCATTCACATCGCCCACTGCGGTGTGGCTCGACCGTTTCGAGGAGTCGCCCGGGGAGGCGCTCGCCTACGCGTACGACATCGTCTGCAACGGCAACGAGATCGGCGGCGGCTCGATTCGTATTCATCAGGCAGAGGTACAGAAGCGGGTATTCGACATGCTGGGCATGAGCGAGGAGGAGGCACGCGGGAAGTTCGGGTTCCTCCTCGACGCGTTCGCCTTCGGTCCGCCACCGCACGGCGGCATCGCCATCGGCTGGGACCGCATGTGCATGCTGCTCGCCGGAGCCCCGTCGATCCGCGATGTCATTGCCTTCCCGAAGTCCGGCGGTGGGCAGGACCCCCTGACGGGTGCACCCACCCCCATCACCCCGCAGCAGCGCAAGGAGGCCGGAATTGACGGGCCGCCCGCTCAGCCAGCTCAGGCCGAATGACCCGTACGTCCGATGGGTCCTCGCCGATGAGGTCCCAGAGGTCGTCCTCGAGGAGGGCGACTGTCTAGGCTGGATCGGCAGCGCCGAGATGGCGGGGGAGACGTGGGCGACAGCCCTCGGACCGGATGACGCTGCCTGTGCTCGTCTGATCGAGCGGTTGGCCGAGGATTTCCGGATCGATGGCGTGACGGTGCCGGAGAACGCCTTTGACCTGCTGCCAGCCGAGCTGCAGAGCCCCGACCACGGGCACTGGTGCTTCTGGGTCTACGACCCGTCGTTGGCCCCCATCGCCGGAAGCGACGCTATCGACCTCGAGGACGACGATCCGCGCATCGCTCCGCTGCTGTCGCACTCCGACTCGGCGCACATCTTCCCGGGCGATGAGCGCATCGTGCGGTGGGTGGGCGTGGTCGAGGGCGATGAGTTGATCTCGGTCGCGGCGCAGCGCATGGAGGTGACCGGAGCGGCCCACATCGTCAGCGTCTGCACCGCT
>CAIVQM010000195.1 GCA_903908025.1 uncultured bacterium | reverse complement strand
CCGTCGCCCACCATCGCGTACACCTGACCGGTCGGGCGACCGAAGGCGGCACCCCAGGCGCCAGAGACCTCATAGCCCATGCAGGAGAAGCCGTACTCAACGTCGAAGGAAGCGACCGCCTTGCTCATCCAGTTGACGTTCAGCTCACCCGGCAGACCGCCGGAAGCGGAGAGGACGTAGTCCTCGGCCGTCGCTGACTCGTGGACGAGACCGACGAGTTGCGCGTAGCTCGGCGGCCAGACGCCATCGTCTGCCGTCCGACCGTCGACGAACTCCTGAAGATCCACGCGCAGAGCGGTTCCCAGCGCTGTCCACTCGGGATCGGCGCTCCAGCCCCGCAGCGCATCACCGAGGTCAGTGAGTGCCTCCCGGGCGTCGGCGATGACAGGAAGTGAACGGTGCTTGATGGCGTCGAACCGAGCCGCATTGACTCCGATGATCTGCGCGTCCGCATCGAACACCGTCCACGACCCGGTCGTGAAGTCCTCGAGTCGCGTGCCAACCGCAATGACGACGTCGGCCCCCGTGGCGGCGACATTTGCCGCCTCGGCGCCCGTGACGCCGATCGGGCCGGCATAGCGCGGATGCGAAGCCAGCAGAGACGACTTGCCCGCAACCGTCTCGATGACCGGGATGCCGAACTCCTCGGCGAAGGCAGCCAGTTCGGCTTCCGCGCGGGAGTAGTGAACGCCACCACCGGCGACGATCACCGGGCGCTTCGCTCCGCGGATGACGTCAGCGGCCCGCGACACCTGCCCTAGGTCCGGCCGCGGTCGAGCGATCTCATGCACCTGCGTCGTGAAGAACGAGACAGGGAAGTCGTAGGCGTCTGCCGCGATGTCCTGGGGCAGCCCGATGAATGCCGGCCCGCACTCCCCCGGATCCAGCAGCACACCAACCGCCTGCGGCAGCGAGGTGATGACCTGCGCCGGATGCATTATGCGATCCCAGTAGCGCACCACCGGGCGGAAGGCGTCGTTGACCGTGGTCGACGGGTGGCCGAAGTGCTCGACCTGCTGCAGGACCGGGTCAGGGAGACGCGAGGCGAAGGTGTCGCCCGCGATGAACAGGACCGGCAGGCGATTCGCCATGGCGACACCGGCAGCAGTGACCATGTTCGTGGCCCCCGGGCCGATGGAGCTCGTGCAGACCATGACCTGCTGACGACGCACCGACTTGGCGAAGGCGGCGGCTGCCAGGCCCATGCCCTGCTCGTTCTGGCCTCGCCAGACGGGCAGTTCGTCGCGATGTGACTCGAGCGAATGGCCGAAGCTCACGACATTGCCGTGCCCGAAGATGGCCAGCACGCCTGGGAACAGCGGAACATCCTCTCCCTCGACGAGGATGCGCTGCGCGATCAGGTATCGGACCACCGCCTCGGCCGTGGTGAGACGGATCGTGGTGCCACTCATCAGGATTCTCCCTCTGCAAGATCACGAACGGATTGCCATGTGCGCGAGTCCCATGAGTCGATCAGCGCCTGCTGGACGCTAACGACATCGACCGCCTCGCGGAAGCCCGGTGAGTAGGTACCACCGGTCGCCAGCGCCTCCATGAACGAGTAGTCCTCGATAGCCACCAGGTCCTCGAAGCCGATCGCGTTGGCCTGGCCCGGGACGAAAGCACCGTGGAACGGGAAGCGGTCGCCGCCGAAGATCGTCGTGTACCCGGTGTTCTTGTCCGAGCCGACGCGGTAGTACAGGAGCTCGTTGATCCGCTCGAGGTTCCAGGACAGCGAGCCCAAGGTGCCGTACACCTCGAATGCGTTCTGGCTCTCCGGGCCGACCATCGTCCGACTGCTCTCGAACGTGCCGGTCGCACCACTCTCGAAACGGCACAGCATCGAGGCGAAGTCCTCGTTCTCAACCTCACCCTTGGGATCCTCGGGCCGGCCACGTCCGTAATGGCCCGCGCTGCCCGTCGGAAGCGGGCGATGGGTGATGGTGGTCGCCTTCATGCCGACGACCTCGGCGATCGGTCCGACGAGGAACTGGGCCATCGAGACCGAGTGACTCAGGATGTCACTCGTCACGCCGTAGCCGGCTTCATCCATCATGAACCGCCAGCTCAGCAGACCGAGCTCGTCACTGCCGTACATCGACAGGAAGCGACCGCGGTAGTGCGTGATCTCGCCAAGTTCGCCCGAGGCGATCAGCTCGCGTGCATGAAGCACCAGCGGCGCCCACAGGTAGTTGTAACCGACGCCCGTGGCTACGCCGGCGGCCTGCGCAGCGCGGTAGGCCGCGACGGCCTGCTCAGGCTTGCCACCGATCGGCTTCTCACTGAAGACCGCCTTGCCCGCCGCGCACGCGGCCTCGATCATCGGGATGTGCAACATGTTCGGTGCCGTGACCCACACGGCGTCGACATCATCAGTGATCGCCTCGCGCCAGTCCTCGACTGCACGTGCAAACCCGAAGTCGCGCACGGCCCGCTCACGCCGCTCGGGGTCGGTGTCGGCGCAGACGACCAACTCCGGATCGAAGGAACGATGGGGGAACAGGGAGGGGATTCGCAGTGCCGAGCGGCTGTGCGCCTGACCCATCCAGCCCAGCCCCAGCACGGCGATGCCGATACGTCGTGTCATGTCACGCCCTCCCGATGCGGCCGGCCGCAGAGGTCCACGGCAGCCGGGGATCCGGAGCCTGCGTCTCCCACGCTTCCCGGATCCAGTGGTGGTCCGGATCGTCGCAGAAGGACATGCTGCGCTCCTCGCCCGGACCGGCGAGGACGTTCAGGAAGTACATCGGGTACTCGGGCGGCGCAACGGTTGGTCCGTGGTATCC
Source organism: uncultured bacterium (assembly GCA_903908025.1). GTDB lineage: Bacteria > Actinomycetota > Actinomycetes > S36-B12 > S36-B12 > UBA10649. The sequence continues at coordinate 18,216 of CAIVQM010000195.1, read as the reverse complement.
CTGCGGCACGACGTAGACATCACCATCATGCAGCGTGACGGTCTCGTCGACGGAACCGTCAACGGTGTAGACGTGGAAGAGTCCTTGGCCAACGCAGTCGCCGTGCTTCTGGTCCTCCCGACCGATGCGGAAGTAGTAGATCTCCTCGTTCGTGACCGTGCACTCCCCGATGCCATCATGGCGGTGCGGTGGCCATGACGACCAGTTGCCGCCTGGCGTGATGACCTCGCACACGTTGATGCGGTCAGCGCCGGTGAACGATCCGGGAGTGGCCACGTTGGTGATCTGCCTCGTCGAGCGTCCGGCACCGCGCACCTCGACGGGAACGTCGGCGGCTGCAATATGCGCCACCGGGAACACCGTTGTCGCCCGCGCCGTGCAGATCGCCACCTCGCCCCCGGAGCCGGCGATCGTGACAGCCGAGCCGAGCGGCAGATACAGCCAATCCGATACTGCGTCGAACACACCGTCGCGGCCCGCGAGCCGGAACGCCTTACCGTCGACGGTGACGTCGATGTCGCGGGCGGAGAGTGGAACCAGCACCCCCTCATCGTCGGACAGCGCCAACGACACGGCTTCACCGTCGCGAAGCGTGTAGACCAGTAGGCCGCTGTAGTCCCAACCAGCAACGGTGGGCGTGACCACAACGTCTGCACGTCCGTCAGCGAGGGTGCCTGCGGGATGGAACCAGGTCATGCGGAACCTCCGTGGACGATGGCTGCGGCGCGTGCCGCCGCCTGATGGGACTCCCCCGCGTGCGGGTAGAGCAGGGTGCGACCGGCGACGAGACCGCGGACATTCGGTTCACGCATTGCCGTCGACCAACGATCAAACGTGCGGTCGGCATCAGCGCCCGGATCACCGCCGAGCATGAGGATCGGCAGCGACGTGGCACCAGCCACCTCGGTCATGCGGTCGCTGGCGGGGATCTTCAGCCAGGTGTATGCCGAAGACGAGCCCAGGCCGGAGGCGATCGCGACCACCTTGATCAGGCGCTCATCCGAGGTATCGAGCATTGCCCGGCCGCTAGCGTCCTTGATGTACGGCAGTGGCTCCACCATGCACAGCAGGCGCCGATCGGCGAGCTGTGTCGTCACCGAAGCAACCGCCTCGATGGTGCGGGCAACGCCGGGATCAGTGTCGTCGATCCGCAGCAGGGCCTTGCCGCCGTCGAGCCCGTATGCCTCGATGTGGTCGGCGTCGTATGCCGTCATGCGGTCATCGAGCTCCCACCGCGCACCGATGATGCCGCCTCGATTCATCGTGCCGATCGCCAGCCGATTGTCGAGCGCACCGAGCCAGGCCAGCTCCTCGAGTATGTCGGCACTCGCCAGCACGCCGTCAACACCGGGCACAGCGAGTGCTGCCATCAGCCGGTCTAGCATCGTGAATCGGTCGGCCACCGCCAGCGGGTCACCATCGGCTGCGAGCATGCCGCGCGCCGTGTGGTCCGCGGCGAGGATCAACAGTCGACCGTCTGCCCCCGCGATTGTCCGGCGGGCCCGTCCGAGCAGCGCCGTGCGCAGGGACTCGGGCTCGTGGATTCGCGCTTCGATGAGCGCCCGGTACCGATCACGCTCGAGATTCATGTCGCCTCCCCCGCCATCATGACCTCCAGATCGGCAACCGATGGCATCTCATCGGCGCAGGTCAGCCGCCCGGATACGTAAGCACCGGCCGCATTCGCGAACGCACCGATGCGCGGTACATCCCATCCGTTGAGCAGTCCGCGGCACAGGGCTCCACCGAAGGCGTCCCCCGCACCGAGGCCGCACACGACCTGCACCGGCATCGGATCGATCCGCCAGCGACCCCCAGAGGACGCGAGCAGGGCGCCATCGGCTCCGAGCTTTACGATCGCCAGCTCCACACCTGCCGCAAGCAGGGCATCGGCAGCCGCGTCCGGGTCGCTCGTACCGAGCGCCATCTCGCACTCCTCGCGATTGCCGACGACCACCGTCGATAGGGCGATCGCCTGGTTAGCTGCCGTGCGGGCTGCCAGCACATCGGGCCAGAGGGCTGCGCGGTAGTCGAGATCGAGCACCGTGTGCCCTGTCCGCGCGCGCTGAGCAAGCCAGGTCATGCAGGTCGTGGCCGTGGTTCCCTGGGCGAGTGCGCCCTGACTGATCCACAGCAGACCGCAGTTGAGCACCACGTCAGCCGGCAGGTCGGCCGGGACCAAGGTCGTGTCGGGTGCGGCCGGCCCGCGGTAGAACGCAACCGACGGTGTCTCTGGCGGATCGAGCGCGGCGAGGGCGAGTGGGGTCTGGCCCCCAGGCTGAATGCCGACGTAGTCCGTCATGACACCCCAGCCCGCAAGCCGCTCGCGGACATAGGCTCCGAAGCCATCGTCACCGACCTTCGTCACGACTGCCGCCCGGTGTCCGAGGCGCGCAGCTGCCACCGCGACGTTCGTTGGGCTACCCCCGACGGACTTGCTGAACGACTGCTGCCCGTCGAAACCGACGCCGGACTCGGCTGCGTACATGTCGACGCTGACGCGTCCGACACTGACGACCTCCGCGAGCATGTGCGACTAGCCGACCAGCGTCGGGGCGACGACGTCGGTCAAGTACTGCATCGACGTGCGGACCTCGTCGACCGGACCCTCACCCTCCGACGGGAGTCCTTCGGTCAGCGCCGTGTCCTGCTCGATGACGTACCAGCCGTCGTAGCCGCCCGCCTCGAGCGCCTGGATCACGCCGGCGATGTCGACGTCGCCCTGGCCCAGCGGAGTGAACAGACCGTTCTGCACGGCATGCATCAGCGAGACCTCGCGACTCAGCACCGGTGGCACCATGTCGAGCCGAACGTCCTTGAGATGCACGTGCCCGACGCGATCCATCGCCTCCTTGGCGAACTGCACCGGGTCCACCCCGCCGATCGCCAGATGCCCGGTGTCGAGGCACCAGTTGACGTCGCAGGTATCGAGGACGCGGTTCACGTCGTCCTTCGTCTCGACCAGGGTCTGCACATGCGAGTGCAGGACCTGCTCGAGGCCGTGCTCCTCGCAGATCTCGTCGATGACACCGAACATCTCGACCATGTGCCGCTGCTCGTCGGTGCTCAACGGACGCGGGACGGACCAGTCCATGTCCTGCACGACGGCGGAGACGAACTTCGTGGCGCCGGCGCGCTGGAAGAGCTTCGCGGTGGCTGTGGCGCTGTCGATGGTGGCCTGTCGCTGCGCGGGATCGTGAAGCACGACGGGCGTGAAGCCACCCATCAACGTCATTCCGTAGCCCGCGAGCTCGGCCTTGACCTCATCGGGATCGGTGGACAGGAATCCGGGGGCCCCGAGTTCCGTCGCCGTGAAGCCGAAGCCCGCCATCTCCGCTAGGACGCGCGGAGTCGGCAGCATGGCGCCCCAGCCGGGCACCTCGCAGATCCCCCAGGAGATGGGTGCCGATGCGACGCGTCGAAGAAAGTCCGCCATGATCCTGCCTTCCATTGGAACGTTCCAATAATCGTGGCACACTGGACCCTGATCACGCAATAGCAGCACCCCACGGAAGGAGGCCTATGCGCGAGCCTCGCCCCACGATCCACGATGTCGCGTCACGTGCCGGGGTCTCCAAGTCACTGGTATCCCTCGCCATGCGGGGCTCTCCGAAAGTCAGCGACGCCAGCCGAGAGGCCATCCGGCAGGCTGCGGCCGATCTCGGCTACCGACCGAACGCTGCCGCGCGCAGCCTCGCCGACCGCCACAGCCGCACGATCGGTGTGCTCGTGCTTGACCTGCACAACCCGGTGTTTGCCGACATCCTCGACGGGATCCAGTCGGAGGTTCGCGCGCAGGGGTACAGCACGATGCTGGTCACGGGCGCTGCCGATCCCGATCGTGAACAGGCGGAGCTCGACAAGCTGCTCGAGTTCCAGGTCGAGGGACTCATCCTGGTCTCCCACCGGCTCTCCCCCGCGTCCCTTCGCCGGTTCGCCGCCGAAGTGCCTACCGTCGTCGTGACCCGTGACGACATCCACGGCCCGCGCATCGACACCATCAGCAACGACGACGTCGCCGGCGGCACACTAGCGACGCAGCACCTCATTGCCCTGGGACACCGTCGGATCGCACACCTGGCCGGCGGCGACAACCCGGTGGCTCGGCACCGCGAGCAGGGCTACCGAGAGGCGATGGCCGAGGCCGGCCTCGCGGACAACGCCTCGGTCATCACGGGCGGCCTGACGGACGTTGCCGGCTACGCCGCCGCACGGCAGGCGCTCGCGGAGCCGCATCCACCGACCGCCATGTTCGTGGCAAACGACATCGCAGCACTCGGTGCGATTGCCGCCGTGCAGGAGAGTGGACGAGCGGTACCGGGCGATGTCTCCGTCGTGGGCTACGACGGCATCGCACTCGGGGCGCTGCGAACCCTCAATCTCACGACGGTCGCGCAGCCTCTTGAGCGCATGGGCAGGCTGGCCGCCCAGCGCCTGTTCGCACGGATCGTGCTTCCCCGCCAGCGTGCCCACCATGTCCTGGTCGAGTCCACGCTCGTAGTTCGCGGCTCGACCGCGCCCCCGCGGTCGGCTGGCTAGCCTCGCGATGCCCAGTCGGCGAACCACCGCAGGGAGTCGGCATTGGCCAGTGCCGATGCGTCTCGGACCACCCGTCCATTGACCGTGTCGCTGACCGCGAGCTCGGCGAGTTTGTTGCTCCGCGTCCGCGGCAACTCCGGGGCGACGACGATGACAGCGGGAACATGACGCGGACTGGCCTGAGTCCGGAGGGCCAGCCGGATGCGCGCGATCAGGTCGTCGTCGAGGACGGCAGCCTGCGCGATCGTCACGAAGAGGATGACCCGCGTGTCCCCGTCCCACGCCTGCCCCACGGCCAGCGACTCCGTCACCTCGTCGAAGCCCTCCACGATTCGGTAGATCTCGGCGGTTCCGATCCGCACCCCGTTCGCGTTCAGCGTCGCGTCTGAGCGACCCAGGATCTCGTAGCCACCGCCGTGCGTGTGCACGATGAAGTCGCCGTGGGCCCATACGCCGGGGAAGCGCTCGAAGTACGCGGCCCGCAGACGTGAGCCATCGTCGTCCCCCCAGAACCCAAGCGGAATCGACGGGAAGGGGGTGCGACAGACCAGCTCACCGGTTTCACCTGTCAGTGCCGGAGTGCCATCGTCGGCCAACACCAGGATGTCGAGGCCGAGCGCCGGCGCCTGGATCTCGCCCCTGCGTACCGGTTCCGTCGGCACGCCCAGGACGAAGCAGCCGCAGATGTCCGTGCCGCCCGAGATCGACGCGAGGTGTGCCGTCGACGAGACGGAGTCGTGGATGAAGTCGAACCCGTCCGGCCCGAGTGGCGAGCCCGTCGATGCAACGGTGCGCAGGGTCGAGAGATCGCTGTCGTCGATCGGACGGATGCCGGACTTGCGGGTGGCATCAATGAACTTGGCCGACAGCCCGAGGAAGGTCACCTGCTCGCTGGCGGCGATCTCGAACAGCCGGGACATCGTCGGATAGCCCGGATTCCCGTCGTACAACACGATGCAGGCGTTGCGGGCGAGGGCGCACAGGAGCCAGTTCCACATCATCCAGCCGCACGTCGTGAAGTACATGACGCGGTCCTGGTCGCGAATGTCGAGGTGGTACGCCTGCTCGGAAAGCACCTTGAGCAGCACGCCCGCAGCGGAGTGCACGATGCACTTCGGACGACCAGTCGTCCCGCTGGAGAAGAGAATGAACCCCGGGTGCGCGAAGGGCAGGGCGACGGGAGCGAGTACCGCGCCACGGTGCGGTGCAAGCCAGTCGTCCCACGAGGGATGATCGCTGGCCCCACCGCCCACCACGATGACCGTCCGCACACTCGGAAGCCCGGCTAGCACCTCGGGCAACCGGTCGAGGCAGTCGATCCACCGCCCCCCATATTGGTATCCCGATGACAGCATCAGGACCAGTGGCTCGATCTGGCCGAAACGGTCGACGAGGCCGGCCGGCCCGAAGTCGGGTGACGCGGTGCTGACGACGGCGCCGATACTCAGGGCACCGAGGGCATACGCGGCTGCCTCGACGCTGTTCGGCGTCCACGCGACCACCCGGTCGCCCGGCTGCACTCCGGATGCACGCAGCGCGGCCGCGACCGCCGCCGCGTCCCCGCGGACCTCGTCGCGCGTCCGTTCGCAGCGATGACCGTCCTCGGTGACGCCGACGATGACGACGTCATCCCCTGGGCCGGCGAGCAGGGTGTCGACCACATTGAGTTGAGCTTCCGGGAAGAACCGAGTGCCTAGGAGGCCCTCCCCCTCACGGGCAGTCTCCCCGGCGGAGCCGACGATCCCGAGGTCGTCCCACGCTTCACGCCAGAACAGTTCCGGGTGCTCGACCGACCAGCGGTGCAGGCTTGCGTAGTCGGCTGCGCCGTGGCGTGCCTGCAGTTGCCCCATCGCGCTGCTCGCTGCCTCCTTCGGGTCCGGCTCCCACACGACCGCTGCCCCGCCGCCCGAAACCCCGCCGCCCGAAACCCCGCCGCCCGAAACCATGTCCCGACCCAACCATGCCCCCATCCGTTTCTCCCGGTATCCGGGACAAATCGGCGATCCGGGTCTCCCTACGGGCCTTCTTCGCCGATTTGTCCCTGTGGATGGACGGTTGCCTAGTCGCTCGAAGCACAGCACTCTCACGACATGCCCAAGTACCCCGATAGCGAGCTCCACATCCTCCGAGAGGACGTGCGTGCGCGCGCGACTCCACTCGGCCGGGTCTTTCGACGCAGTGACCTCATCGCCTGGGGGTTTCCCGGCGACACCGTCCTACCCATGACCCGGCGCAACTGGTGGGTTCGGCTTCATCACGGGATCTACACGGATAGTCGAGACATGGGCGAGGATCCTACGAACCGCGCGCAGCACGCATTGCTCTGCGCGGCGAGCATCAGGGCACTGCGCGAACCAGCCTTCACCTTCGGGCCAAGCGCCGCCAGCCTGAACAGGCTTGCGCTTCCCAATGGGCTGTTGAACACGGTCAACATGGTCCGCCCGCTCGGCCACGATGGCCGGTCACTCTCGCGTCGCATCACCGCCACCGATCATCTGCCCCCAGCCATCGTCCGCACGCTGCGTCTCTCTGCCGCTGATGTCACGGAGGTCGAGGGTGTTCCCACCGTCGTCCCCGCCCTCGCTGCTGTCTCCGCTGCGGTCTCCGTCCATCCCGACTGGATCGTTGCGATCATGGACTCTGCCGCCTGGAAGGCACCCGCAAGCATTCCCGCTATGGCTGCCTACGCCCAGCGTCTTCAGCACCTTGCCGGGATCGGCGACGTTCGGGCGGCCATGCCGCTGGTACGTCCCGGTGCACAAACTCCGCTGGAGTCACTGTCCCGGATTCGCCTAATGAGGTGCGGCCTTCCCGAGCCGAGGCTCCAAGTGCCCTTCTACGACGCGGATGGACTGATCGGAATCGTCGACATGTACTGGGATGACTTGGGCGTGATCGGCGAAGCAGACGGACTGCTCAAGTACCGCACAGGCGATGACCTTCTCAAGGAGAAGAAACGTGAGGACCGTCTCCGCCGGCTGAAGCCCGTCATCCGATGGGACTGGTCGCAGATGTGGAATTCACCGCAGGACATTGCGCGTTGGGTCAGGTCAGCGTCCGTCTCAACGCGTCGTTCGGCGTGAGAACCGGCTGGCAAGGTGGGACAAATCCGCGAAGAACGTCCAGACGGAGAGCCGGATCACCGATTTCTCCCGGATTCCGGGAGAAACGGACAGGGGGTTAGCGGCCGGTGATGGGGACGTAGTCGCGCATCGGCTCGCCGATGTACACCTGACGCGGACGGCCGATCTTGGTGTCCGGGTCCTCGATCATCTCGCGCCATTGGGCGATCCAGCCCGGCAGCCGGCCCAGCGCGAACAGCACCGTGAACATCTGCGTCGGGAAGCCCATCGCCTTGTAGATCAGGCCCGTGTAGAAGTCGACGTTCGGGTAGAGCTTGCGCTCGATGAAGAAGTCGTCGGCCAGCGCGACCTCCTCGAGGCGCAGCGCGATGTCGAGCAGCGGGTCGCTGACATTCAACGCTTCGAAGACCTCATGCGCTGTCTTCTTGACGATGGCAGCGCGCGGGTCGTAGTTCTTGTAGACGCGGTGCCCGAAGCCCATGAGCTTGACACCGTCCTCACGATCCTTGACCTGACGGATGAACGTGTTAACGCCACCGCCCTGGGCGTGGATGTTGTTCAGCATCTCCATGACGGCCTGGTTCGCGCCGCCATGCAGCGGACCGAACAATGCGTTGATGCCTGCAGAAACCGACGCGAACAGGTTCGCGTGCGAAGAGCCAACGAGCCGCACGGTTGACGTCGAGCAATTCTGCTCGTGGTCGGCGTGCAGCAGCAGCAGTTGGTTGAGCGCCTTCGACAGGATGGGGTTGACCTCGTAGGGCTCGGCCGGAACGCCGAAGGTCATCCGCATGAAGTTGTCGATGTAGCCGAGGGAGTTATCCGGGTAGAGATAGGGCTGGCCGGTCGACTTCTTATGCGCGTACGCAGCGATGGTCGGAACCTTGGCCAGCAGGCGAATCGTCGAGATCTCCACCTGACGAGCATCGAACGGGTCGAGCGAGTCCTGGTAGAACGTTGACAGCGCTGAGACCGCCGACGAGAGCACCGGCATCGGATGCGCATCGCGCGGGAAGCCGTCGAAGAAGCGGCGAAGGTCCTCGTGCAGCATCGTGTGCATGCGGATGTGGGTCTTGAACTCTGTCAGCGCATCCTCCGAAGGAAGTGCGCCATAGATCAGCAGGTAAGCCGTCTCCAGAAACGTCGACTGCTCCGCCAACTGCTCGATCGGGTAGCCGCGGTAGCGCAGGATTCCCGCGTCACCGTCGATGTAGGTGATCGACGAGGTGCAGGCCGCCGTGTTCATGAACCCGTGGTCCAGCGTCACGTGCCCCGTCTGCTTGAGCAGCGGCCCGATGTTCAGACCGGACTCACCGACGGTGGATGGCACCTCGGGAAGGGGCAACTCGCCGTCGGTGTAGTTCAGGACATAGTCAGACACGTGAACCTCCTGATGGGAGCGTAGCGGCACGCCCAATTGGCCTACGAGAGGCGATTCCAAGTACGTCCGGTGACATCCCTCACGCCGCCGACAGGCGAGCAGCGACCTCGGCGACCTGAGCGTCCGTCGCCGTCAACGCTACTCGCACATGCTGGGCGCCCGCGAGTCCGTAGAAGTCCCCCGGCGTGACCACGATCCCTCGCTCCGCGAACCATCCGACGGTGTCCCAGCAGGGCTCACCCCGGGTTGCCCACAGATACAGCCCCGCAGCGCTCCCATCGATCTGCATGCCGATACCGGTCAGCACCGCCCAGAGGATCTCCCGGCGACGGCGGTAGCGCTCCCGCTGCTCGGCCACATGCGCATCGTCGCTCAGAGCGGCGATGGCCGCGTGTTGAACAGGGGTCGGAACCATCATCCCCGCGTGCTTGCGCACGGCGAGCAGATCGCCGATGAGGTGCTGATCGCCCGCCACGAACCCGAATCGGTATCCGGCCAGGTTGGACCGCTTCGAGAGGGAGTGGACCGCCAGCACGCCATCGTGGGACTCGCCAACCACCGACGGATGCAGGATCGACACCGGCTCGACGTCCCAGCCGAGTTCGATGTAGCACTCATCGCTCACCACGATCGCACGGCGCTCGCGTGCCCACGAAACGATCTCCGCCATCCGCTGGGCAGACAGCACCGACCCGGTCGGGTTGCCGGGCGAGTTCAGCCACACCAGCGCTGCATCGGCGACCGACTCCGGCTCGTCGGTTGCTACGAACTCACAGCCGGCCAGCACCGCCCCCACCGCGTAGGTCGGGTAGGCGATGCGGGGGATGACGACGCGGGAGCCGGGGGCCAGCCCCAGCAGGCGCGGGATGGACGCGACCAGTTCCTTGGAGCCGATACCCGGGAGCACGGCTGACGGAACGACGCGGACAGCGAGCGAGCGCTCGAGCCAGGCACTGCAGGCTGCGCGCAGGTCATCGCGTCCCGCTGCTGTCGGGTAGCCCGGTGCATCCGCTGCCGCGCGCAGGGCGGCCTGGATGACCTCCGGTGTCGGATCGACGGGAGTGCCGACCGACAGATCAACGGCGCCGCCCGGGTACTGACGGGCACGCTCTGCATATGGGGCCAGCACATCCCACGGGAAGTCGGGGAGAGTGTCGGCGACCCGCTCCCGGGAGTGAACTCCGGCCACTGCTAGTGGTCGTGCTCCTGCGGGGGCACGCTCGCGAGCAGCGCCGCATCGAAGTCCTTCGCGCCGAGCTTCGCCGCGCCACCGGGTGAGCCGAGGTCGGTGAAGAACTCCGCGTTCGCCGCGGTGTAGTCCTTCCAATCGTCCGGTACGTCGTCCTCGTAGAAGATCGCCTCGACCGGGCACACCGGCTCGCAGGCACCGCAGTCCACGCACTCATCGGGCTGGATGTACAGCATCCGGTCGCCCTCGTAGATGCAGTCGACGGGACATTCCTCGATGCAGGCCTTGTCCTTAAGGTCCACGCACGGGAATGTGATGACGTAGGTCACCTGTGCCTCCGGTTCGTCCGCCCTCTCGCGAGGACCGGGATCATCCAACGCCCACAACTTACACACCCCCCGATGGGGAAGCGGCCCGGTGGTGAGTTGGAGGGCCCGAGGGGTGCACAGGAGGCGGTTCCCAGCGGGCGCGCATAGTCTGGTGGGATGCGCCTCCACGACACCCGGCTCAAGGACGTGGTCGACATCGTGCCCGCTCGCGAGGGGGTTCTGACGGTCTACGCGTGCGGACCGACCGTCTACCGCGATGCGCACGTCGGCAACATGCGGACCTTCCTCCTGACAGATCTGATCCGGCGTACTGCCCAGCTCTCCGGCCTGCAGGTCAGGGTCGTGCAGAACATCACCGATGTCGGGCACATGGCCGATGACACCGGGCTGGGCGACGACGCAGCCGGGGCTGTAGACGAGGGCCAGGGGCCCGGCGACGACAAGGTGCTGCGCCAGGCGGCAGCCGAGGGCTCGTCGGCTCTGGAGATCGCTCGCCGCTACGAGGACCGTTTCCACCGCGACCTGGCCGCCCTCAACATCTACCCAGCCGAGCACTATCCGCGCGCCAGCGAGTCGATCGACCTGATGATCGACCTCATCGCGACACTCATGGAGTCCGGACATGCCTACGTCGGTGGCGACGGCTCCGTCTTCTTCGACGCACGGAGTTTCCCCGGCTACGGCGATCTGAGTGGCAACCGGCTCGACGCCCTGCGCCCAGGTCACCGCTTCGAGGGCGAGGTCGACCCGGCGAAGCGCTTCCACGCGGACTGGGCCCTGTGGAAGAAGGCCCAGGACACCCGCACGCAACTGGTCTGGGACACCCCCTGGGGAGTGGGCTTCCCCGGCTGGCATACCGAATGCTCCGCCATGAGCCTCGCGCTCCTGGGTGACACGATCGACGTGCACACCGGCGGCATCGACCTGAGGTTCCCGCACCACGAGGACGAGCGGGCGCAGAGCAACAGTGCGACGGGCACCGACGTCGTCCGGCACTGGATCCACGGCGAGCACCTGCTCTTCGAGGGCCGCAAGATGAGCAAGTCCGCAGGCAACGTCGTCCTCGTCGCTGATGTCATCGAGCGCGGGCTCGACCCGCTCGCACTGCGACTGGCCCTGCTGCAGAACCGCTACCGGCAGCAGATGAACCTGACATGGGATGCCCTCGACGCGGCGGACTCGATGCTGACCCGCTGGCGCGACCGGGTCGCGCTGTGGGCCACCGAGCCGTCCGCAGCCATGCCGGCCGATCTGGTGGCTGCCATGGTCCAAGCGCTGAACGATGACCTCGACACACCGCGCGTGATCATGATGCTGCGCGAGGTCGAGAAGTCAGCTGACGTGAGCGACGGGGCGAAGTTCGAGACCTTCGCCTACATCGATCGCGTGCTGGGTCTGGATCTGGTCCGGCTCGTCGGGCAGACGCCAGCCGAGGAGGAGCCCCTCCCGCCGGAGGTGTCGACGATGGTCGACCAGCGCGCTGAGGCACGGGCCTCGAAGGACTGGTCAGCCAGTGACCGCATCCGCGACGAGTTGGCTGCGATGGGCTTTGCCGTGACCGACACTGCCGATGGCCAGCAGGTGCAGCGGATCTGACGTCAGCTCAGCCGTTCGAGAACGTGTTGCCGTCGCCTGTGGGAGCGTCGGATGCCGCGGGGTCCGGCTGGGCGCTCGGTGAGGCCGACGAGGTCGCATCCCCCGTCGCGCCGTTCTTCCCTGGCTTCTTGTTCGGCTTCTTGTGGCAGATCACTTCGGGAGCCGGCTTGTAGCGCGTGGTGATCGGCTCGCGTGAGAACTCGGCGCCGTCCTTGTAGAAGACGCGGTCGACAGTGATGCTGAAACCATCAACACCGCCTTGACCCAGGCAGGTATCGGACTCGTCGAAGATCTTCGCGAACGGCACGATGTCGCGGCGCTCGCCGTACTCCGCCTGAATGTCGCTGTACTCCTTCGTCCCCCAGAAGGAGACCGTGATGGAGCCATTGGTGATACCCGAGGTGATGAGCACCGCATTCGGGGAGTCGTTGCGGAACTGCATATCGAAGATTCCCCACGCCACTGTCGCCTCGAGCCCGGGCTTGTAGCGCGAGATGTAGATGGAGTGCGCGACCGTCTCGACGCGCTCCATTCCTGCGTAGAACGCCGCTGTCCAAACCGCCGTCGTCGCCGTCGAAACACCGCCACCGAGGGCCTCGGCGAACACTCCGCCCTCCCCCACGACGAAGCCCACGGTGTACCCGTTCTTCTCCGTGCGCTCCTTGATGGTGTCGTTCATCGAGAAGGTCTCGCCCGGCAGCAGCACCGTGCCGTTGACCCTGCGGGCCGCCTCACCGATGTTCTGAACCCGGTAGGCGGCGTATGGGAAGTACTGCGTGAAGGTGGACAGCTGCTCGGTGATCCCCAGCGCCTTGGCCTCGTCGGTCGTCAGGTCCGGCTCGCGCGTGCCGACGCTGACGGTGACCTTCCGTTCTGCAGCGGGAAGTCCGACGACACCCGCAACCGATGACGCGAGCTCATCGTCCGAGACACCTCGCCCCACCTTCGACTTCACGACCTTCACGTTGCCGTTCCTGATCTTGAAGGTCGCATCGCGGCCCGTGACCTCGATCGGCTGGAGTTCCTTGGCGATGGACCTGTGCAGGACGGCACCGTCCAGTTGCGGCACGAGGTCGGGGCCTACCTGGGTGAAGCTCAGTGCCCGCCCGACCGCGGCCGCAGGGATGACTGCGGTGATCGTGTCGGCCGTGACCGTGACAGGACTTGAGGCAGCCGACGTGGCAACGGCAACGGCATCCTGAGCTGCCGCATCCGTCACCGAGGGCTCCACCTCGACGATGTGGGCCTGCACGGGTGCTCGCGGCTTGAGCAAGGCGTCGGTCATGGCCTGCGCGGTGGCATCCCGGTCGAGTGCCCGGCCCGGTACGCCCGGCGTCAGGACGGGCGCACCGTTGTCGACAACCAGGGTCGGCTCCGTCGGGGGGACATCGACAGCGTCGGCCATGATCCCAACCTGCGCCATGAGTAGCGGCCCGTCGACCCCGACGACAGCGGGCAGGTCATTGGTCCCCACCACGTTCCCCAGGAGGGTGACGGGGTTCCACGTGTCGCCGAAGGCCGGCGCGACGGATGCCTCGGCATCGAGGGACAGGCCGGCCGCGGCCGGCCGCAGCGCGAATGTCTGGTCGAGGGCATGGACCTTCAGCTTCTTCGCCGCTGCCGGGCCCAGCGCATCCGCCACGGTCGCTGCTGCCTCGGCCTCGGACATGCCTCCGATGTCGACACCCTGCACGGTCGTTCCCGCATGGGCACTGCTGCCCGACGTGACGACGAGGCCGAGGTAACCGACCGCGAGCAGGACGACAGCTCCGACGATGCCGAACAGGACGCGCTTCTGCGCAGACGTCATGCTGATAACGCCCTCATGCAGATAGTCACATCTGACCCCGTCTCGACTTCCGGTCCACCGCTATGCGGATGGTACGCATGCATTCGCCGATTCGACGAGGACCGCGGGTCATGGGTTCCGGGGACGGACGGTTCCCCGCGGCAAGGGCAGGCTCGCGGCCGCGGAGGCGATCACGACGCCGCCGAGCAGGTAGGTGAGCTGTCGGCCGCCGCCCGACAGGGCGACGTCGCCGGACGGGCTGTCGGCCGACAGGGCGATCGTCGAGACCAGCCAGCCGACGAACACCGTCCAGCCGCCCCAGCGGGTGCCCAGTCCCCAGGTGGCACCTCGGATGACGGCAACCAGGGCAACCCACACGAGGAGCACCCCCCACGGGATCGCCAGCACCCCCCACGGAGTGTCCACGAGCAGGCGCTGGGCCTGGACGAAGGCCCCCGCCACCCCAATGACCCCCCCAAGGATCAGCGCGATGGGCAGCCCGAGGGCCCGAGGGATCACTCCAGCCCGGCGAAGAGGTCGGTCTCCCGGCCCTCGCCGTCGGCCAGAGCCAGCGTGCCGCCTGCCAGCCGGAAGTACTCGATGCCGAACGCCTCCGCACCAACATTGTCAGCCAGGGCGAAGAACCCGCCGTCGACGCTGACCTGCGTGCCGTGCGCGCGAAGCGCCGCCATCTTCGCCGGCAGGAACGCCTGACCGTCGATCGCCGTGGTGACCAGCGCGTCGTCGCAGGCAAAGGGCAGGTCGTCAGGATCCATCGAGGTGAACTCGTCCTCGACGCCCTGCGCCTTCATCGCCTCGATCCCGGCCTTGATGATGCTGCGCGGGAATGCCGTCCAGTACACCTTCGAGACCTGCCATGACGCACCGAGATCGGCGCGAAAGGTCGCACTGGCGGCAAGCGAGATCGCGTAGTGGGTCACCCGATGAGCCTGAATGTGATCGGGGTGCCCGTAGCCGCCGAAGTCGTCATAGGTGACGACCACCTGCGGGCGCACCTCGCGGATGACGGCGACGAGCTCGATAGCTGCCTCGAGCAGGTCAGTGCGCCAGAAGCAGTCGGCGCGCTCATTCGGCGGGGTACCGATCATGCCGGAGTCGCGGAACCGACCCGGGCCACCCAGCAGCCGCCAATCGGTGACGCCGAGCTCGGCCATCGCCGCGCCCAACTCCTCGCGACGATGCAGGCCAAGGGCATCGTCCTTGTCCGAGGCCAGGTGGGAGAGTTCCGGGAGCAGCACCTCACCCTCTTCACCGAGGGTGCACGTCACAAGGGTCACTCGCGCACCCTCTGACACGTATTTCGCCATGGAGGCACCCGTGGCGATGCACTCGTCGTCCGGGTGGGCATGCACGAGCAGCAGGCGGCGGTCCATGTAAACAGGGTACAGACCGAGACATTCCCCTTCCCCGGCCAAGCGGCTAGGCTCTCAAGAACCGCTTGGTGCCGGACGAGGAGAAACGTGAAGCCCAGATCCAACTGGTCGGCGATCGGACTGGGCCTTCTCATCCCCATCCTTCTCATCGCCGTCATCCTCAGTGCCGACGCGGCGGAGGGCCCCAAGACCGCCTACGTCGGCGTCCTCGCCGTCGTGCCGATGCTCGCGGCCGTGTTCGCATCGCCGCGCATCACGGCTCTCGTCGCGCTCATCACCTGGCTCGCCGCCTTCGCGTTCGGCCATCTCGCCACTGACGGCAACGTGGCCGCCCAGCAAGTGCGCCTGATCATCATCGCTCTCGTCGGGCTGGCCGCTGTCGGTGCCGCCTACCTGCGCCTGCGGCGTGAGCGGACGTTGATGAAAGCCCTGCGGGAAGCGGCAACTGCTGAAACCCTTCGCCAGCAGGCGGAATCCGATCAACTCACCGGATTGCGCAACCGCCACGGCCTGCTGACCGCCCTCGCTGACATGACGGACCGCGAATCACGAACCGTCACGATCATTGACTGCGACAATCTGAAGTCCGTGAATGACCGGCTCGGCCACCTCGCTGGCGATCACTATCTGCAGGCCATTGCGGGTCGCCTCGCTGGTGGACTCTCGAAGGAGGATCTCGTGGCCCGCTGGGGTGGCGACGAGTTCCTCGTCGTGCAGCAGATCTCACTTGACGACGCGCTGCACGCCATGACCCGCATGCAGGGCGCCGTGCACGACAGTTCGCTCTCCGTCGACGGCACCATGATCGAGGCCTCCGTCTCCATCGGCATGGCCGACTGGCCCGCATCGATGACATTCGACGAGGTCGTCTCTGCAGCCGATCACGCCATGTATCAGGCGAAGTCCGCCGGCGGGAACCGAATCGTCACCGCCCCCTGAAGGACCGTCGCTCTACGATGCGGGAATGACGACTCCCGGCTCGGACGACGCGATCAGCTTCCCCCGACAGGAGGCGGCAACCCGCCGATTCCGGCTCGGGGTGCCACGCGCTTTCGCGCCGGCACCGGACGGACGGCGGCTCGCCTTCATCCGCAGCGCAGGCGGACGTGACCCGGTCGGGAACCTGTGGCAGGCCGAGGCTGATGGCAGCGGTGGGCTATCGGAGCGGTGCATCGTCGATGCGCGAGCGATGGTCCGCGCAGGAGCCGATCTGCCGGCCGCCGAGAAGGCCCGCCGTGAGCGCATGCGCGAGACAACGGCCGGGATCACGGCCTTCTCCGCAGACGCGCAGGTGGAGCACGTGGTGTTCAGCCTCGACGGGATCCCGTTCACCATCGACCTCACTACAGCCGACGCGACACCCGTCGAGTTGCCCCACCCGGGCCCGGTCGTGGATCCGCGGATGTCGCCCGACGGCCGAAACGTCGCCTTCGTGAGTGACCGTTCCCTATACGTGGTCGCGGCCGACGCCGCATCACCCGCTCAGGAGCTGTGCGCAGCAGAATCCGAGACGCAGGCCTGGGGGCTGGCCGACTTCGTCGCCGCGGAGGAGCTCGATCGCGTCCGCGGACTGTGGTGGCTCTCCGACAGCACAGCGGTACTGGCCGAGCACGTCGACGAGGCCGACGTCGCCATTCGCTGGATCGCCGACCCCGCGCAGCCCGATCGTGAGCCCGTACCGCACCGGTATCCCGCCGCCGGGACGGCAAACCCCGTCGCCCGCCTGTTCCGCGTGGCCCTTGACACGATCCGCACGGAGGTGATCTGGGACCGCGTCGCCTACCCGTATCTCGCGACAGTCGAGACGGACGAGGCCGGCGGAGCCGTCGTCAGCGTCCTGAGTCGCGATCAACGCCGCCAGTTGATTCTCAACGTGGCACCAGACGGATCGACGTCCATTATCAGCGAGCGCATCACGTCACCGTGGATCACGATCCAGGCGGGTGTCCCGTGCCGTGCGGCCGACGGAGGACTACTCGAGATCATCGCCAACCTCGAGGCCGACTGCTTTCAGCTCGTCGTCGACGATCGGCCGCTGACCCCGTCCAGTCTCAACGTGACCGGCATCGCCGACGTGTCGGCCCACCGCATCGTCCTCACGGCCCAGCCCAGCCCGATGGACCAGCATGTGTATGCGATCGACAGCGACGGTGGCATCTCGGCACTCACCGAGGGCGAGTCGATCAACTCCGTTGCCGCCGCTGCCGGCGGGGTCGTCCTCGCATCCACCGATCCCGGCCGCACCGGAGCGCACTATGCGGCGCAGCTCACCCACGGCTCGGGCCAGATCGCATCACTCGCCGAGGTACCCGTCGTCCAGCCCGAGGTGGCCTTTCACCGCGTGACGGATCGCGATCTCGCCTGCGCCGTCCTCTGGCCGACGGGTCATGTGCAGGGCTCGCGACGACTTCCTGTCGTCATGGCACCGTACGGTGGCCCGGGTCACGCACGCGTGGTCCATGCCGCCGGTGCGTTCGCATCCGATCAGTGGCTGGCGGACCAGGGCTTCGCGGTGGTCATCGTCGACGGCGCAGGCACGCCGGGGCGCGGTCCGGCCTTCGAGTTCGAGGTCAGCAACGACCTGGCGACGCGCGTGCTCGACGACCAGGTGGCCGCGGTGCAGGCCCTCGGCAAGATGTACCCCGACCTCGACCTCACCCGTGTCGGCATCACCGGCTGGTCCTTCGGCGGCTATCTCGCGGCGCTGGCCGTCCTCGACCGGCCCGATGTGTTCCATGCCGCTGTCGCCGGGGCACCGGTGACCGACTGGGCGCTCTACGACACTGCCTACAGCGAGCGCTATCTCGGCCTCCCGCAGGACAACCCGGCTGCCTATGCCGCCAGTTCGCTCCTCGAGCGCGCAGCGAAACTTGAGCGCCCACTGTTGATCATCCACGGTCTGGCCGACGACAACGT
>CAIVQM010000194.1 GCA_903908025.1 uncultured bacterium | reverse complement strand
TACGCCAGCCCGCGGTCGGCGAACAGCGCCGACGGCACGACCTGCACGCCGCCGATCGTCAGGTCGCGCTCGCTCTCGGTGGTGATGTCGGACGAGACAGCAACGTCGGCGACGAACGCGTGGCCAACCGCGATGGCGCGCGGACCGCCACGGGCGGCGATGTCGGCCCCGATGCGCGCGAGGGCAGCCGTCATCACGGACTCATGGCTGCGGGCGAGGTCGTCCCCGTCGCCCGAGAGTTCGTGGCGAGCGATGTCGGGTTCGAGGTACGGCAGCGGGTAGAGGAGTACCGGTCCATGGTCGTCGACAAGCTCGATCGCTGTTCCGACATCGGACAGCGACCCGACGATGCGGACTCTGTCGCGCAGCAGTCCGGAGTACGTGGCGAGCCGATCGCCGCTGTCGTGGTTGCCTGCCGTGATGACGGTGAGGACGCCGAGCTCGTCGAGCCGGGCCAGCGCCGAGTTCAGCAGGCGCAGGGCCTCCACCGGCGGGACCGCCCGGTCGAAGATATCGCCCGCCACGACGACCACGTCGACAGCCCGCTCGGCCGCGAGCGCGATGACGGCCTCGACCGCGGACTCCTGCTCGGCGTGCAGCGAGAACCCGTGGAGGGACCGGCCCAGATGCCAGTCGGAGGTGTGGAGCAGGAGCACGAGGCGACGCTACCCCGCCGGTGTGTCAGGCGCCGACGAGTCCGCCGCCACTGCCCACCGTGACGTTGGTCGTGTCGACCGTGCCCGTGAGGTTGCCGAGGGCCGACTTCCTGATCCACTTCTCCCACGGGATGTTCCACAGGCCGCCCGGGCCGTTCCACGACTGCACGGTCTCGCCACCGGTGTTCTCGTAGAGGACGACATCGCCGGGGATGGTCCTGTCGTAGATCCACTTGGCATCCGACTCGCGCATATTGGTGCAGCCGTGCGAGCCGTTGTACTGGCCGATGCGCCCATAGGCCCAGGAAGCAGTGTGGATGAACTCACCCGTGGGGGTCAGGCGGGTGTTCCAGGGCGCCTCGAGCTCATATGGCGCCTCCTCCGTTGGGTCGAGGTTGAGCGAGACGCTGGTGTACGTGTGCGTGGGCTCCTTCGGCAGCCCGATCACCTTCACGCCGTTGCGCGTCTCCCATTCGCTCTTGCCGAGCGAGACACCGAATGTCTTGACCTTGGCGCCGTCGACCCACACGCGCATGTCGACGCGCTTGCCGTCGACCTTCGCGATCAGCTTGCGGGCCGTGCGGAAGGTGTAGTCCTTCGCGAGGCTCGTTGACCCGACGAGGTAGGTACCGCCCGACTTGCCCAGAACCGCTCGGTCGAGGGTCGAGGCAATGGTGATGGTGGAGCGGCCGGGCCAGTAGTTCAGCGGCCGGAAGACGGCGCTGCGGTCGTCAAGCCAGCCCCAGGCACCCTTGATTGTGCGCGTACGCCCGTCGTCGGTCAGCGCCGTGACCTTCAGGTGGCTCTCCACCACCCGCTTGTCCGGGATTGCCCGCGAGAACGTCAGCTGCGGCAGGGTGCCGACGCCCAGACTGCGCTCGGTGCCATCGACGCCGACGATGTTGCTGGCCGCGTCGAATGTGGCATTGACCCATGCATGCGGCGTCGGGAGCTTCTTCGGCTTGTCGGGGTCGGTTCCGACCGGAACGGACGGTGCACCGCTTGCCGGCACACTGGCCGCGCCCGCCCCCACAGCGGTCACAGCCCGAAGCGACACCGAGTAGGTGCGGCCATTGGTGAGGTTGGTGAGCGTGCAGGTGCCAGCCGTTCCGATGCACGGCCACCACGTCAGCGTGTCGATCGACACGTCGTAGCCGGTGACCGCGCTGCCCCCATCGTTGACGGGGGCCGAGTAGGCGACCACGAGCTGGCCGCTCACGAGCCCGCCGGCGACCGAGGTGATCGTCGGTGCCCCCGGAACCGCTGCGGACGGTGCTGCTGTGGACGCGGAGGGTGACGGGGTGGGCGTGTCGGCCGCCTGCACGGGGGCCGCCAGGAGGGCGGTCGAGGCGAGCAGTCCGGCAGCAGCACAGGCCGCAGTAAGGGATCGGGTCACGAAGCGCACCAGACAAGGGTAAGCCCCCCGCAGGGGTGCTCCAGCCGCTACGGTCGGCCAGAGCCGACGTCCCCACGTCGAAACCGGCCCATCGAAGGCCAACACGGAGGCGCAGATGGCACACGGAGGGCCTGCTCTGGCCGCCAGCGGCCCCGCAGAGGGGTACCGGACCGGCCGTGTGGTCCGACTGGCCAGCACGGCGGCCATGGGCGGCTTCCTGTTCGGCTTCGACTCGGCGGTCATCAACGGCGCCAACACGGCAATCGCCCAGACATTCGACCTCGGGTCAGGCGTCATGGCCTTCGTCGTCTCCATCGCCCTGATCGGCTCGGCGATCGGCGCCTGGTTTGCCGGCCAGCTCGCCGACACCTTCGGCCGACGCCGCGTCATGCTCATCGCGGCGCTCCTCTTCGGTGCCAGCGCCATCGGCACCGCCTTCCCGCCCGGCATCGAGGTCCTGATGCTGTGGCGCCTCATCGGCGGGGCCGGCATCGGCGTTGCGAGTGTCGTCGCACCGATGTACATCGCGGAAATCGCACCCGCGCAGCTGCGCGGCCGGCTCGGATCACTCCAGCAGCTCGCGATCGTCCTCGGCATCTTCGCGACGGGCGTCAGCAACTACGTGATCGTCAGCCTCGCCGGCAGCAACACCGCACAGTGGCTCTTCGGCATCGAGGCCTGGCGGTGGATGTTCCTCGTCATGCTCCTGCCCGCCACCGTCTACTTCCTGATGGCCTGGCGGATCCCCGAGTCACCCCGCTACCTGGTTGAGATGGGCCGACTCGACGAGGCCCGCGCCGTCCTCGAGTCCGTCTTCACCACGGATCAACATGCCAAGGTGATCGAGATTCAGAGCACCATGGATGCCGACCACAAGTTCAGCATGGGTGACCTGCGCGGCCCCAAGTTCGGCCTGCTTCCGATCGTCTGGATCGGCATCCTGCTGTCGGCGTTCCAGCAGTTCGTCGGCATCAACGCCGTCTTCTACTACTCGAACCTGATCTGGGAGTCGGTCGGCTTCAGCCAGGATCAGGCCTTCCTCACCTCGATGATCACGAACGCGGTCAATGTCGCGACGACTCTCGTCGCCATCGCGCTCATCGATCGCGTCGGTCGCAAGCGACTGCTCATGATCGGCTCGTCGGGGATGGTCGTCACCCTCGCTCTGCTGACCGTCATCTTCGGCACGGCACCTCAGGTGTCCAACGGTGCCGGTGGTTTCGAGCCGTCGCTAACGGGAATGATGGCGACCTTCGCGGTGCTGTCGTTCAACGCGTACGTGGTGTTCTTCGGCATGTCGTGGGGTCCGGTCGTCTGGGTGCTGCTGGGCGAGATCTTCCCCAACCGCATTCGCGCCGCCGCCCTCGCCCTCGCCGCTTCCGCCAACTGGATCGCGAACTTCGTCGTCTCCACTGCCTTCCCACCGGTCGCCGCGCGCAGCCTCACCATCGCGTACGGAATCTTCACGCTCTTCGCCATCGCGTCGATCTTCTTCGTGCGATCGAAGATCCCCGAGACCACGGGACGCTCGCTCGAGGACATCAGCGAGGATGCGATCGCCGCCTAGCACCGCTCACTTCGCTACCGTGGAACACATGCTCCGCGAGTCCGGCCCCGTCCTGCAGGTCGAGTCGCTCACCAAGCGGTTCCGGCGATCGGTGACCGCTGTGCAGGACCTCACCTTCACCGTGGAGCCAGGACGGGTGACCGGGTTCCTCGGCCCCAATGGCTCCGGCAAGACGACGACGCTGCGCTGCCTGCTCGGACTGGTCCGACCGACATCCGGGCGGGCGCTCATTGATGGCGTCCCGTATGCCTCGCTCCCCGCACCCGTTCTGACGGTGGGGGCCGCCCTTGAAGCGAGTGGCTTCCATCCCGGCCGGTCGGCCCGCAACCACCTGCGCGTGGTCGCCGCCGCAGCCGGGCTCCCCGATGCGCGAGCCGACGAGGTCCTCGAGGTCGTCGGGCTCACCGATGCCGCACGGCGGCGCGTCGTCGAGTTCTCCCTCGGCATGCGCCAGCGGCTGGCCCTGGCCACCGCACTTCTCGGCGACCCCGGTGCACTGATCCTCGACGAGCCCGCCAATGGCCTCGACCCCGAGGGCATCGCCTGGCTGCGAACCCACCTGCGCGAGCGGGCGGCGCGCGGCGTCACCGTTCTCGTCTCCAGCCATGTCCTGTCCGAGGTGCAGCAGACGGTTGATGACGTCATCATCGTGAGCCGAGGGGAACTCGTCCACGCCGGACCATTGAGCGGACTGTCCCCCGGCGGAGGTGTCCGCGTGGTGGTCCGTTCGCCCGATGCTCAGCGGCTCGTGCCCGCACTGCTCTCGGCGGGGACGGTGTCCGCGACCACGCGGGACGACGGTGCCGTCGTCGTCACTGGCCTCACCTCGGCAGAGGTCGGACACCATGCCTTCGTCGCCGGCTGCGAGGTGCATGAGCTGTCCGTCGAGCCCGATGCGCTCGAGCGGGTCTTCCTCGATCTCACGGGTGGCACCACATGACCCCGTCGATGCGGGCACTGCTCACCGCTGAGTGGCGCAAGGTGACGACCACGAAGATGCTGTGGGTCCTCGGCCTGATCGCGGTCGCCTACTCCGCCCTGCAGACCGTGATGCTCGCGCTCATCGCCAGCGGAAACCTGCCCGGCGTGCCCGCTCAGGGCGAGCTGCTCCTCGATCCCGCGTACATCACGACGCTGCTGTCGCAGGCGGGCACCGCCGCCACCTTCGTGCTGATCCTCGGCATCATCGCGATGACCGGTGAGTTCCGGCACATGACGATCACCTCGACCTTCCTCGCGGCCCCGCGCCGCTCGCGCGTCCTCATCGCGAAGATGGTGCTGTATGGCCTGCTGGGCGCGGCACTCGCCGTCATCACCATGACCGTCGTGCTGATCGCCGCCATAGCATCGCTCGCCCCGTTCGAGCACGCACCCATCACGGTCAGCGTCTTCACTACGGTGCTCGCCGGGGCTGTCATCGGCATGACCCTGTACGCGGTCCTCGGCGTGAGCGTCGGTTCCGTCATCACCAATCAGGTCGCGGCCATCGTCACCGCCCTGCTGTGGGTGCTTCTCATCGAAGCCGTGGTCGGCCTGGCCTTCCCCAGCGTCGCCCGGTGGCTGCCGCGCGGGGCGCTGAACTCGGCGATGAATGTCGGACTGACGACGGACGTCAGCGGGGGCATGACCCAGGCCGACAACCTGCCGGCCTGGGGCGGCGTCCTCGTGCTGCTCGGTTATGCCGTGGTGTTCGCCGCCCTGGCCTCCCGCACCACGCTGCGCCGCGACATCACCTGACCGACCAC
>CAIVQM010000193.1 GCA_903908025.1 uncultured bacterium | reverse complement strand
GCCGTGCAGGTCGACGATCGAGGCACCGGCCTCCTGACAGATGAGCATCCCGCCCATGAAGTCCCAGCCACCGTGGGCATCCACGACGCAATCGACATAGCCATCGAGCACACCCGACGCCACCAGGCACAGATCCAGCGCCACCGCACCGAGCACGCGGCACTGTGCATAGCCCAGCGGGCGAGGCGGGAGCCCGTTGAGGCCGACGATCGCCTGGCTGAGCTCGGTGCACCCGGACGGCCGGATGACCACACCGTCACGGAAGGCACCCTCGCCACGCACCGCCCAGTAGCGCTCGCCGCCGGCCTGGTTCACCACCAGCGCCACCGAGGCACCATCCGCGTCCACCAGGCACAGCGAGGTGGCGAAGTACGGCACTCCCCTGCTGGCGTTCGTGCTGCCGTCGATCGGGTCGATGACGACGACCTCACCCGTGGAACCAGGCTCGAAGCCGCTCTCCTCGGACAAGATGCCCACCCCAGCACGCCGGAGCACGGCGAGTGCCGCCTCATCGGCCACCAGGTCGAGTGAGTACTGCCCTTCCCGGCCGCCGGACGGGCCGAAGTCGCGCACACCGGCGAACGACGCGGCAACGGCATCGGCAACCTCGTGCAACAGGGCGAGTCGGTCAGGCTTCATCGACTCTGCACGGTAGTGTCGCTGCCGATCGCACCGCACCACCCGGAAAGGACCGAGCAGTGGCAGTCATCGATGTCGCCGGCTTCGTGGCCGACCTGAAGGGCCACGCGATCGACCACGGATTCCACGTGCACGACGAGCGGCACTTCGTGGAGACCTACTCCCTGCGCCAGCTCTGGGAGGTCGATCTGCACCCGGAAGAGGCGTGCAACGGCCCGATCGACCTGCACCTTTCGCTCGAGGTGGATCCGCGTGCCCTGCTGGGTTTCGAGGACGAGGTCAACAAGCTCGACGACCCCGACGACGACCCGCCCACCGGGTTCACGTTCCCGCTGATCTTCACCTGGACGCTGCCGCCACTACCGCACCCGCCCGACCTGCTGGTGCTGGCCACCGAACTCGCCGGAGTTGGCGGTGTCGCACTGCCGCTAGAAGTGTCGGCGATCGACTCCTTCGCCAGCGTCACCGATGCGCCCGAGCGCAGCCTCTCCATCGTCTCGCGGATCCCGGTCGATCTCGCCGATGTCTATCTCGCCGAGGACAAGGCGTTCTGCGACACCCTCGACCGCTGCCGCGAGGCCAGCCTGTTTCTGCTCGACCGCGCCGTTCACTGGCTCGGCGAGGACTGAACCCCACCACCCACCCGCGAAAGGGCGAACAATGCGAGTGAGCGAACTGATCGACATGCTGAAAGATCTCCCACCGGATTCGGAGGTCGAGTTGGCAATCGTCGCCCCGGTCGGCGAGGACGACGACGAGGACATCACCGTCGACCGCTACGGCATCGAGGGCATGCTGCCGTGGCGCGACGAGGATGAAGACGGCAACGAGGACGAGCCCGTGATCTGGCTGGTCGGCGGCGAGGACGACGATGTCGAGGCGTTCCTCGACGCCATCGAGAACAACGAGGACTGATCCGTATGAGCCGTTCGTCGGCAGCCTCTGGCGGCCGCCGACGGG
>CAIVQM010000192.1 GCA_903908025.1 uncultured bacterium | reverse complement strand
TCGACGATCAGCTGCTCGTTGACCTGGGTGTCGATGACGGCGCGAACCGGCAGCGTGTGAACGAGGATCCGCATCTGCGACGGGATGACCTCGAGCCACGCCGGCACCGTACGCTCGCCGATCTCGGCGTGCGCAACGATGAACGGGGTGATCTCGCGCGAGCCCTGACGGACCTCGATGATGTCGTTGGGCGACACCCGGTAGGACGGGATGTTCACCTTGTGGCCATTGACCACGAAGTGACCATGCGTCACCAGCTGACGCGCCATGTCGCGCGACTTCGCGAAGCCAGCACGGAACACCACGTTGTCGAGACGGGTCTCCAGGATCTGCAGCAGGTTCTCGCCGGTCTTGCCGGACTGCCGCTGCGCCTCCTTGTAGTAGTTGGAGAACTGCTTCTCCAACACGCCGTACATCCGGGTGGCCTTCTGCTTCTCACGGAGCTGCAGCAGGTACTCGCTGTCCTTCGACCGACCACGGCCGTGCTGGCCGGGCGGGTAGGGACGCTTCTCGAACGGGCACTTGGGCGACTCGCACTTGGCACCCTTGAGGAAGAGCTTCATCTTCTCTCGACGGCACCGCTTGCAGTCGGCGTCTGTATAACGCGCCATGTCTGGTTATCTCCTAGGTTCTGTTCGCGCGGTCAGACGCGGCGACGCTTGGACGGACGGGTTCCGTTGTGGGGTGCCGGCGTGACGTCGGCAATCGAGCCGACCTCCAGGCCGGTCGCCTGCAGCGAACGGATAGCAGTCTCGCGGCCGGAGCCGGGACCCTTGACGAACACATCCACCTTGCGCATGCCGTGCTCCATCGCACGACGCGCTGCTGACTCGGCGGCGAGCTGCGCGGCGAACGGAGTGGACTTGCGACTTCCCTTGAAGCCGACCTGCCCGGCGCTTGCCCAGGCGATAACCGCACCCGTGGGATCGGTGATCGAGACAATGGTGTTGTTGAACGTGCTCTTGATGTGAGCGTGACCGTGGGCCACGTTCTTCTTCTCCTTGCGGCGGACCTTCTTGGCGACCGCTGCCTTGCCTGTCTTGGGGGCCATGAATCAGTTCTCCAAAGTCTCGTAAGGGCTCACTTGCCGACCTTCTTCTTGCCAGCCACCGTCTTGCGCGGGCCCTTGCGGGTACGCGCGTTCGTGTGGGTGCGCTGGCCACGAACCGGCAGGCCCTTGCGGTGACGCAGACCCTGGTAGCAGCCGATCTCAACCTTGCGGCGGATGTCAGCGGCAACCTCGCGGCGAAGGTCGCCTTCGACCTTGAGGTTGGTGTCGATCCAGTCGCGCAGGGCGATGACCTGATCGTCGGACAGGTCCTTGGAGCGCAGATCCGGGCTGATGCCCGTGGCCTCGAGGGCCTTGGCGGCCTGTGTGCGGCCGACGCCATAGATGTAGGTGAGCGCTACTGCCATGCGCTTATCGCGCGGCAGATCAACGCCAACGAGTCGTGCCATTGGGGCGTTCTCTCTTCTGTCATGCACGAGGTGTGGGTGCAGAGCCAGTCCTGCCCGCCAAGGCTGGTCCCCGGCCTCGTGACCGGGGGTGTCGTCCCGCTGCTACGCACGCGTTGCAGCGGGGGTCGGGCTCTGCTTGTTGCTTCGGACTCCGGGTTGTCTCCCCGAAGGCCGCGTCAGGAGCTGGGGTCAGCCCTGACGCTGCTTGTGGCGAACGTTCTCGCAGATCACCATGACAACGCCGTGGCGACGAATGACCTTGCACTTGTCGCAGATCTTCTTGACGCTCGGCTGCACCTTCATGATGACTCTTTCGTGATCGTTCGACTGGTGGGCGGTTCGGTGGCTCTTTGCTTACTTGTAGCGGTAGACGATCCGGCCGCGGGTCAGGTCGTAGGGCGACAGCTCCACGACGACCCGGTCGTCCGGAAGGATCCGGATGTAGTGCATCCGCATCTTCCCGCTGATGTGCGCGAGCACTTTGTGCCCGTTGTCGAGCTCCACGCGGAACATCGCGTTGGGCAGCGACTCCGTGATCGTGCCCTCGAGCTCGATCGCGCCGTCCTTCTTGCCCATAACCTCTGCTCTCGTATCGTGGCGCCGTCCTGGCGACCCGTACCAACCCACGCCTGTTGACCCGGATCCCGGGTCGAGGCAGGCAAGGGGGCGGGGAAGCCTGAAACCGACCTGTCGAGTCTACGGGTCGAGCGGCTCCGCACAAAATCCGGGGTATTCCTCCGGATTCCGGTCGCGCGTCAGAGACGGACGTCGTCCAGTGCCGTCAGCACCCAGGGACCGTCATCCGTGACGGCAACCGTGTGCTCCCAGTGGGCTGCGCACCCACCATCCATCGTCACGACCGTCCAGGCGTCCGACAGCACACCGACCTCAGGACTGCCGAGAGTGACCATGGGCTCGATGGCCAGTGCCATCCCGCTGCGCAGGACCGGTCCACGGCCCGGGCTGCCGTAGTTGAGGATGTGCGGCTCCATGTGCATGCGCGAGCCGATGCCGTGGCCCCCGTACTCCTCGACGATCCCGAAGGGCCCGGCCTCGTTGACGACGGTCTCGACTGCGTGGCTGATGTCCGTCAGTCGTCCGTCGACCTTCGCCGCGGCCAATCCTGCCCACAGCGATGCCTCGGTCACGCGGGACAGCTCCGCCACCTCGGGAGTCACATTGCCAACGAGAATGCTGACGGCCGCATCGCCATTCCAGCCGTCGACGATGGCCCCAAAGTCCACCGACAGCAGGTCGCCGTCCTGCAGGACCCGATCGCCCGGGATGCCGTGCACGACCTCGTTGTTGATGGAGGCACAGATCACGCCGGGGTAGGGCACCGCGCCATGTGCCTTGTAGCCGAGGAAGGACGAGGTAGCGCCATGGTCGGAGAGGATGTCGCGAGCGATCTCGTCGAGTTGACCTGTGGTGACACCGGGAATAGCAGCTGTTGAGATGGCGTCGAGGGTGCGGGCAACGACGAGGCCGGCCTGGCGCATGACGGCGAGCTGGTCAGCGGACTTGATCTCAATCCCGCTCTTGCGGCGGAACACGACCTACTGCTCGATGCCCAGGGCCGCCACGATGCGGGCGGTGACGTCCGCGATCGTGCCCAGGCCATCGACGCGCACCAGCAGGCCCTGCGCCTCGTACAACGCCGTCAGCGGCGCTGTCTGCTCGAAGTAGACCTCCAGCCGTCGCCTGATGACGTCCTCGGTGTCATCACTGCGACCCTGCTCGGCGGCCCGCATGACGAGGCGGGAAACCACCTCATCGAGGTCGACGGTCAGTTCGAGCACATGGTCCAGCCGCTCAGCGGACGAGCTCAGCATTGCGCTCAGCTCCCCCACCTGCTCGACGGTGCGGGGGTACCCATCGAGGAGGAATCCTGCATGGCAGTCATCGCGGGACAGGCGATCGCGCACCATCGCGTTCGTGACGCCGTCGGGGACATATTCGCCGGCATCCATGTAGCGCTTGGCCTCGATGCCGAGCGGGCTGCCCTGAGTCACATTGGCCCGGAAGATGTCACCCGTCGAGATGTGCGGCACACCGAGCATGCCTGCGATCAAGAATGCCTGGGTGCCCTTGCCGGCACCGGGTGGGCCCATCAGCACCACGCGCATTACCGGAGGAACCCTTCATAGTTGCGCTGCTGCAACTGAGCCTCGATCTGCTTGACCGTGTCGAGGCCGACGCCCACGATGATCAGCAGGCTGGTGCCGCCAAAGACGAATCGGTTGGCAACGCCGAGGAAACTGAAGGCGAAGAGCGGCATGATCGCGATGGCACCGAGGTACAGCGCTCCCGGTGCCGTCAGGCGGGTAAGGACGTAGTCGAGGTACTCGGCCGTCGGCCGACCCGCACGGATACCCGGGATGAAGCCGCCGTACTTCTTCATGTTGTCGGCAACCTCGACCGGGTTGAACGTGATCGAGACGTAGAAGTAGCAGAAGAAGACGATCAGGGCGAAGTACAGAGCCATGTACCAGGGGCCAGTACCTCGACCCAGGTTCTGCTGGATCCATACGGCCCACTCGGCCTGGCTTCCGGTCAGCTGCACCAACAGGGTCGGCAGGAACAGCAGCGACGACGCGAAGATCACCGGGATGACACCCGCCATGTTGACCTTGAGCGGAATGTACGTCGACGTACCGCCGTACATACGACGCCCCACCATGCGCTTGGCGTACTGCACTGGGATGCGACGCTGGGCCTGCTCAACGAATACAACGAAGCCGATGATGGCGACCCCGACAGCAAGCGTGGCAAAGAACGTGAACGGGCCCTGGCTGCCCCAGATCGAGGCGAACTGCGCGGGGATCGTGGCGATGATCGATGTGAAGATCAGCACGGACATGCCGTTGCCCACGCCGCGCTCAGTGATCAGCTCGCCGAACCACATGATCACTGCCGTTCCAGCCGTCATCACCGTGATCATCACGAGGATGACCCAGATCGACTGGTTGGGGATGATCGACTCGTTGCACCCGTTGAACAGGGCTCCCGGAGTGCGAGCAAGCGACAGGATCGCCGTCGACTGCAGGATGGCGAGGCCGATGGTGACGAAACGCGTGTACTGCGTGATCTTCGCCTGGCCAGCCTGACCATCGGCCTTGAGCGTCTCCAGCCGAGGGATCACCACCGTCAGCAGCTGCAGGATGATGCTTGCGGTGATGTACGGCATGATGCCAAGCGCGAATACGGACAGCTGGAGCAGCGCGCCACCGCTGAACAGGTTGATGAGCGCGTACACCGAGTTGTCCTGCACGACATCGATACACCGCTGGATGGCGGAATAGTCGACACCGGGGGTCGGCAGCACCGAGCCCAGCCGATAGAGCCCCAGAAGTCCGATCGTGAACAGGATCTTCTTGCGAAGGTCCGGTGTACGCAGGGCAGCCCCGAACGCACTGATGTGCACTTAGCCTCCTGCTACTCGGTTTGACAAGCGATCCGAACCGGCCTGACGTGAACTACAGGACCGTGGCCGACCCGCCTGCTGCGACGATCTTGTCACGAGCGGAATCCGAGAACGCATCCGCACTCAGGGAGATCGCGACATTGATGTCGCCCTGTCCGAGCACCTTGACCAGCTCGTTCTTGCGAACCGCGCCCTTCGCGACCAGATCAGCCACCGAGACGCTGCCGCCCTCGGGGAAGAGCTTAGCCAGCATCGCCACGTTCACGACCTGGTACTCGGTCTTGTTCGGGTTCTTGAAGCCCTTGAGCTTCGGCAGGCGCATGTGCAGGGGCATCTGGCCGCCCTCGAAGCGCGCCGGAACCTGGTAGCGCGCCTTGGTGCCCTTGGTGCCGCGACCGGCGGTCTTGCCCTTGGACGCCTCGCCACGACCCTTACGGGTCTTGGCCGTCTTTGCGCCGGGTGCCGGACGCAGGTGATGGACCTTGAGAGCCATGACTACTTAATCTCCTCGAACTTGACCAGATGGATCACGGTGTTGACCATGCCACGGATCTCCGGGCGGTCCTCCTTGACCACGGTCTCACCAATGCGGTGCAGGCCCAGTGAGCGCAGCGTTGCACGCTGGCTGGCCGTTCCGCCGATCTTGGACTTGGTCTGAGTGACCTTGAGCTGAGCCATCACGCACTCATTCCCGCCGCACGCGCACGCAGGAGTGCGGCGGGTGCGACATCTTCCAGGGGCAGACCGCGACGTGCAGCGACCTGCTCAGGGGACTCGAGCATCTTCAGCGCGGCAACCGTCGCGTGGACGATATTGATCGCGTTGTCGGAGCCCATCGACTTGCTGAGGACATCGCGGATGCCAGCGCACTCCAACACGGCGCGCACCGGCCCACCGGCGATGACGCCGGTACCGGGAGCGGCCGGGCGCAGCATGACAACACCGGCTGCGGCCTCACCCGTGATGGGATGCGGGATGGTGCCCTGGATGCGAGGAACCTTGAAGAAGTGCTTCTTGGCCTCCTCGACGCCCTTGGCGATCGCCGCGGGCACCTCCTTGGCCTTCCCGTAGCCCACACCCACCATGCCGTCGCCGTCGCCGACGATGACAAGTGCCGTGAAGCTGAAGCGACGGCCGCCCTTGACAACCTTGGAGACGCGGTTGATGGCCACAACTCGCTCGAGGTACGCGGACTTCTCCTCGCGGGGAGTGCGCTCCTTGCGCTCCCGGCGATCGCCAGCGCCACCACCGCGGCGCGACGTTTCTGACATGGTCTACCTCTTCCGTTTGAAGTTCGTACGTCGTTAGAAGGTCAAGCCACCCTCGCGGGCGCCATCAGCGAGGGCAGCCACACGACCGTGATACTTGTTGCCGCCGCGGTCGAAGACCACGGACTCCACGCCGGCTTTCTTGGCGCGCTCGGCGACGAGTTGACCCACCTTGCGGGCCTTCGCCGACTTGTCCTCCGAGGCGACCCGCAGGTCGGCTTCCATGGTGGAGGCCGACGCGAGGGTCACGCCCTGGGTGTCGTCGACGATCTGCGCCATCATGTGGCGAGCAGACCGCGTGACAACCAGGCGGGGACGACCGGGCGTACCGGTGACCTTCTTGCGAACACGCAGGTGACGGCGCGCACGACCCACAGACGTGCGGGTGCGCGTGCCCAGCTTCGGGGCGAAGGAACTCATCACTTACCAGCCTTTCCGGCCTTGCGGCGGACCACTTCACCCTCGTACCGCACGCCCTTGCCCTTGTATGGCTCCGGCTTGCGGATCTTGCGGATGTTGGCAGCCACTTCGCCAACCTGCTGCTTGTCGATGCCCTGCACCTTGAACTTCACGGGAGTCTCAACCGCGAACGTGATGCCATCAGGAGCCTTGACCACCACGGGGTGGCTGAAGCCCAACTGGAACTCGAGGTCGGTGCCCTTCGCTGCGACGCGGTAACCCGTGCCGACGATCTCCAGGCCCTTCTCGTAGCCCTGAGTGACGCCCGTGACCATGTTGGAGACGAGCGTGCGGGTCAGGCCGTGGAGGGCACGTGAGGCGCGCTCGTCATCGGGGCGGGTGACGACGAGATTGCCGTCCTCCTCCGAGACAACGATGGGCTCGGCCACCTTGAGCGACAGCGTCCCCTTGGGGCCGGTGACCGTGATGTCGCTGCCATCTACCTTGGCCGTAACGCCCGCGGGAACGGGGATCGGCTGACGTCCGATTCGTGACATGTCGAAACCCTCCCTTACCAGACGTAAGCGAGGACTTCCCCGCCTACGCCCTTCTGTGCGGCCTGTCGGTCGGTCAGGAGACCGGACGACGTGGACAGGATGGCGATGCCAAGTCCGCCGAGCACGCGCGGTAGCCCAGTGCTCTTCGCGTACACGCGCAGGCCCGGCTTCGACACGCGGCGAAGGCCGGCGATCGAACGCTCGCGCGACGGGCCGTACTTGAGGTCCAGGGTCAGCGTCTTGCCGACCGTGGCTTCCTCGACGTGCCAGCCGCCGATGTAGCCCTGAGCCTGGAGGATCTCGGCGATGTTCGACTTGATCTTCGAATGGGGCATCGACACGGAGTCGTGATACGCAGAGTTCGCATTGCGCAGTCGCGCAAGCATGTCTGCGATCGGGTCAGTCATTGTCATTTCGTGGCCTACGGCCTTCCTCGCTGCGGTTTCCGATGGTGCGGACCTACGGCGTCGTGGTTTACCAGCTGCTCTTCGTCACACCCGGCAGTTCGCCGGCATGCGCCATTTCACGTACGCAGATTCGGCAGAGGCCGAACTTGCGGTACACCGAGTGCGGACGGCCGCACTTGTTGCACCGGGTGTAGGCCCGGACCTTGAACTTGGGGGTCTTCTGCTGCTTCTGAATCAGAGCTTTCTTCGCCATGTGGCTCAGGCCTCCTTGAAGGGGAATCCGAGAAGGCGAAGCAGGGCGCGGCCTTCGTCATCGTTCTTGGCATCGGTCACGACGGTGATATCCATGCCGCGAACGCGATCGATCTTGTCCTGATCGATCTCGTGGAACATCGACTGCTCGTTGAGGCCGAACGTGTAGTTGCCGCGGCCATCGAACTGCTTCGGCGACAGACCGCGGAAGTCGCGGATGCGGGGCAGCGCGACCGACAGCAGTCGGTCGAGGAACTCCCACATCCGGTCGTTGCGCAGCGTCACGTGGGCGCCGATGGGCTGGCCCTCACGAAGCTTGAACTGCGCGATCGACTTGCGAGCCTTGGTCACCTGCGGCTTCTGCCCGGTGATGTCGGCCAGGTCGCGGATGGCGCCCTCGATCAGCTTGGAGTCACGGGCAGCGTCGCCGACGCCCATGTTGACCACGATCTTCGTGACCGTCGGCACCTGCATGATGTTGGGGAAGGCGAACTCCTCGCGAAGTGCGGGGACGATCTCCTCGCGGTACCGCACCTTGAGGCGCGGCACCGATGTCTCGGTGGTGGTTTCGGTAGCCATCAGCTCTTCCTCAGATGTCTTTGCCGGTGCGGCGGGAGATGCGGACACTGCGCTCGGCCTCGTAGGTGGAACCGTCGGTGCGACGCTTCTCGACGGTCTCCTTGCGGAAGCCGACGCGGGTCGGTCGGCCGTCCTCGGGATCGATGATCTGCACATTGGACACGTGGATCGGTGCCTCGGTCGTGATGATGCCGCCGGTCTTCGCACCGCGGGCGTTCTGCCCGACCTTGGTGTGCTTCTTGATCCGGTTCACACCCTCGACGATGACACGGTCAGCCTCGGGGTAGACCTCGATGACCTTGCCCTTGACGCCCCGGTCCTTGCCCGAGATGACCTGTACAAGGTCACCCTTGCGAATGTTGAGCGACATGGCTACAGCACCTCCGGAGCCAGCGAGATGATCTTCATGAACTTCTTCTCGCGCAGCTCGCGGCCGACCGGGCCGAAGATGCGCGTGCCACGGGGCTCGCCATCGCCCTTGAGGATCACGGCGGCGTTCTCGTCGAAGCGGATGTACGAACCGTCGGGGCGCCTGCGCTCCTTCTTGGTGCGCACGATGACCGCCTTGACGACCTCGCCCTTCTTGACGTTGCCGCCGGGGATGGCGTCCTTCACCGTCGCCACGATGACGTCACCAATGCCGGCGTACCGACGGCCGGAACCGCCC
>CAIVQM010000191.1 GCA_903908025.1 uncultured bacterium | reverse complement strand
TCGCGCGTCGAGGCGTCGGGGTTGGTCACCGTGATGATGGCCGTGCCGGGCGCGAGGGTCTTGCCACCGGGGTTGAACGTGGCGCCGCCCTCTTCCTTGGCCTGCGTCAGCTCGACGAGGTCGGGCTTGTCTGTGGCGACGGTCGTGCCCATGAGGTTGTCGGCCGCGATGATGATGTCGAGGTAGTCGCCAACCTTCGCGGTTGCCGCAGTCTGATCCTCAGTGATGATGACGGGCGGCAGCATCTGCGTGCTCCCTGCGGATGAGGCGGCCGCCGAAGCGGAGGCCGCGGGCTCACTTGTCGACGACGAGCAGCCGGCGAGCACGGCGACACCCAGGAGGGTGGCGGCGCTGACAGCGGCGACGGTGCGGATGCGGCTCATGGTGGGGCTCCTTGATCGGGGTCGGATGACACTGCGGGGATCATGCCCCGCCCGGGCCAAGGTTAAACGTCGGTGGCGCCGTGGGTTTCATCGAGGCGGGCGAGCTTCTCCACTCGGCCCCGATGGCGGCCGCCCTCGAAATCGGTCTCGAGGAAGACGGCGAGTGCTGCGATCGCCGAATCAGGGTCGGTGAACCGCTCCCCGAAACAGGCCACGTTCGCGTCGTTGTGTTGCCGGGTGATCTGCGCATCCTCCACATCGCGGATCACCCCGCCGCGGACGCCGGGCACCTTGTTGGCCGCCATGCAGATCCCCTGACCGCTCCCGCACACGGCGACGCCGCGGTCAACCTCACCGCTCGCGACAGCCCGGCCGACAAGTCCCCCGTAGTGCGGGTAGTCAACGCGGGCCTCGCTGTAGGCGCCGACGTCGGTGACCACGTGGCCGTTCTCGAGCAGCCACGCCTTGAGGGTCTCCTTCAGCAGGTACCCCGCATGGTCAGAGCCGATCGCGATTCTCATATGCCCTCCCCGGCCGTTGCCACGCGCACCATCATCTCGCGACGGCGAGCAAGTAGTTCGACGGCATCGGGACGGGGCATCACGACGCTCGCGCGAGACACTGGACGCGGGTTGCTCGTCAGGCCCGCCGCGAGCAGGGCGGCGCCGACCACAGCGGAGTCCGGCGCGTCCGTCACGGCGAGGGTCAGGCCCGTCGCATCCGCCAGCAGCTGACGGAACGCCGGGTCATGCGTCCCACCACCAACCAGGGGAACGACATCGGGCATGGGATCACCCGAGTCCTGCACCGCCTCGACACCGAGGGCAACGGCCTGCGCGACTCCCTCGAGCACACTGCGCAGCATCGCGGCGCGATCGGTCGACAGGCTCATGCCATGCCATGAGCCGCGCAGCTCCGGATTCATGAACGGCGTGCGCTCGCCCGACAGGTACGGCACGAACATCGGGTCGTCGGCTCGAACGCCCTGCGCCAGTGCGGCAGCGGCCTCCTCGACGGTCGCGTCGAACCAGGCCAGCGCCGCAGTTAGGGACAGCCCCGAACTCTGCACGGCCCCGATTCGATACCAACCATCGCCCGGCGCACCTGCCGTCGCGAACGTGTGCGTGCGCAGCGTCGCGTCAAGGCTCGGCGACGACATCAGCCGCACGACCTGCGCACCACTGCCGACCGCGACGAACCCGTCGTCGGCTCCGAGGCCCAGCCCCGCGAGCGCGCAGGCGGTGTCGGCAGCCCCGACTACGCAGGGCAGAGCATCGTCGAGCCCGGGCAAGGCGAGTGCCCCGGCCGCGTCAGCGGATCCGCGGACCGGCGGCAGCAGCGTGATCGGCAGCCCGACCCAGGCGATTGCCCGCTCAGACCACTCGCCCGACACCACGTCGTAGAGCATCGTTCCCGATGCGTCACTCGGGTCCGTCGCGAGATCGCCACCGAGGGCAACCCGCAGCCAGTCCTTGGGCTGCAGCACATGCACCGCACGCGCCATCACATCCGGCTCGTTCTCGAGCAGCCACGCAAGGCTCGTTGCCGCGAACCCCGTCACGGCTGGCGACCCCAGGCGGCTGAGCTCGGCGTGGGTGAGGTCGCTCCCCAGCGCTCGGGCCTGCTCGACCGAACGGCCATCGGCCCACAGGATCGCCGGGCGCAGCGGAGTGAAGACTGCATCGGTGACGACCACGCCGTGCATCTGGCCGGAGAAGCCCGCGGACAACGGCCGCTCCCCGGTCGTCGAGAGGACTTCGGCCACGACCTCTCGCGCACCCGCCAGCCACGCAGCCGGATCACTCTCCGCCCAGCCGGGTCGCGGGGCGTCGACGGAATACGGACGGCTCGCCTTCGCGAGCACCACGCCGTCAGCGTCCACGAGCGCGGCCTTGACGGAGCCCGTGCCGAGGTCAATACCCAGCCGCATGCGACCTCCCTCGACGACGTGGACTGCTCCGAAGCGTATTGCCACGCCTTCCGCGATACTGGCGGCATGGGTGCACGCGTTGTCGTCGTCGGAAGCCTGAACCTCGACCTGGTCATCGGTCTCGAGCGCATGCCCGACTCGGGCGAGACAGTGTTCGGCGATGCGCTCGAGCAGCATGCCGGCGGCAAGGGACTCAACCAGGCTGTGGCTGCCGCACGGATCGGGGTGCCGGTGTCGATGATCGGGGCCCTCGGGTCCGATGCCTCCGGCGCCTGGCTGCGCGACGTCGTCGATGCCGAGGGCATTGACGGGTCAGCGGTCGCTCAGGTCGACGGAATCTCCGGAACCGCCCTCATCGAGGTCGACGCGAGCGGCGCGAACCGCATTGTCGTCATCGCAGGTGCCAACGCACACGTCACCGCTGAGCACGTGCGCACATCGATCGCCGCACTCGACGACATCGCCATCGTGCTCACGCAGGGCGAGGTGCCGACCGATGCGATCGTCTCTGCGATGCAGGCGGGTCGTGCCGCTGGCGCACGGACGATCCTCAACCCCGCACCCGTGCGTGACTACCCCGAGGCGCTGTACTCACTTGTCGACATCGTCATCCCGAACGAGCATGAGGCCGCGCAACTGACGGGCCTGCCGACCGAGACCGCTGACCAAGCCACCGTTGCAGCGCGGCACCTCGTGCGCCTCGGTGCCGGCTGCGCCATCGTCACGCGCGGCGGCGAGGGCGCCGTGTGGGCCACGGCGGATGCCAGCGGATCATGTGCCGCGTTCCCGATCGTCCCCGTCGACACCGTCGCCGCGGGCGATGCCTTCTGCGGTGGACTCTCGGCCGCACTCGCCGAAGGGCACGACCTGACCGACGCGCTGCGCTGGGGAAGTGCCGCCGGAGCCCTCGCTGCCACCGCCGCCGGTGCCGTGCCCTCGCTGCCGCGCCGCGAGTCCGTCGAGCGGCTCGTGAACTCCGTCGAATAGGTGCGACGGCCCTAACTAGTGCGGGACCGACAGCGGGGTCGTGATCGTCATGCCGTTTCGCGTCACCGTGACGCCGTTCGCATCGATCGTGACCGGCACAGACTCGCCGTCAACACGCGGCACGAAGACCGTGACGAGAGTGTGGGCATCCGCGGTGGGCGCGAGACCAACCTCGCGTGACAGGACGGCACCGGGCAGCTTCTGCCCCCACTCGCCGGTGAACCAGCCGACCGACGAGCCGTTCCTCGCCGTGCGGACATCCCAGCCGCCTTCGCCCGACTTGTACACGTCGAGGCGCTTGTCGTCTGCACCGAACGTGAACACGTCGTTCTCGTACGACACGGCTCCGATGCCGGGCGGAATCTGCCAGCGCTGTGTCATGGTCCGCTTCGCGTAGCGCTTGAGCTGCTTCTTCTTGCCCGGCAGCCGCGCTGCGCTCACCTGGTCACTGACGATGAAGACATCGACGGAGCGGACGTATGTGGTGCAGCGCGTCACGTCGACGCTGCCCCAGGTGCGGTCGGCCAGGCACGTGGTGTCGTTGCCGCCGAGTTCCCAGTCCGAGTTGGTCGCCACCCGGCGCACGCCCTGCGACGACGTGCGCTGCACGTTGCTGACGGTGACCGATGAGTGCGCAGCACGCGACTTCATGAAATAGCGCAGCGAGCTGCCGTTGTCGTAGCGATAAGGGCCCGGATCGCCGATCCACTCGACTCCCTTGGAGTAGAGCGTCAGCGCACCACCGTCGTCATGCGTGTGCGGCGTGATCGGACGCGTCGAGGTGAAGCGCAGCGAGTAATAGGTATCCGGCCCACCGGGCTGCGGGTTCCAGCCAGCACGGCCGAACACGTAGCCGCCGTCGAAGACGGTGTAGACGGTGCTGGGCGGCGCGCCTGCCGCCCCTGCCGAACGGATCCAGTCAGCACGCCAGTCGCCGATGCCGAAGTTGTTGCGCAGGGACTCATTGATCGAGTCGCCGATCGACAGCACCTTGTAGTCGGGCCGCACCGCCTGCGCCACGAACTGGTACATCAGGCCGCGTAGCGTCGGGATCGGGTCGGACGGGATGCCGCAGGTCGCCGCCGCGCGCTCCGCCGAGACCAGCAGCTTCTCGATGTACATCGCATAGCCGGGTGAGCCCTCGACGTCGCTGCCGTCGGGCTGGACAAGCCCGCGTGCGATGGCAACGACGTGGCCCCACGCAGTTTCGCGCCCCGGAGCATCAGCCACCCAGCAATACGCGGCCAGCGCGCCCGTCTGTCGAATGAGCTCGGTGTTGTTCGTGCCGATGCTGATCTCGCGGCTCGACCCGAAGCTGCGGATCATCGTCTGCGAGTCACGAAGTGCGGCTGCAGAGATCGTTGGGTCGTTGAGAGTCTGCGCCGCGCAGACCAGCGTCTGCGTGCGCAGGCCGCCGTAGATCGAGCCGTCGACCCACGAACCTCGGCCCGAGTTGTTGTCGCGGATCCAGTAGTAGATGAGGTTGCGGAACCGTTCGACCATTGCAGCGTTCTGCGTGTGCACGCCGCGGTAGAGCAGCGGCAGGGCCCAGAACAGCGAGTGCACGTGCCGATCGCCGGACGTATCCGTGCCGGACTGCGGCTTCCAGTTCGGGTGCTCGGTGAGCAGGTAGGTGCCGCCCTGGCTCATGACGGCCCGGCCGGCCATCAGCTCCTGGGCGCGGTTCTTCTCCGATTTGGCGCTCGTTGACGGGATGAGCGTCTCGCACCATGAACCAAGTGCGGCCGGCATGACCAGGGGCGGCAGGGCATTCGGGTCCGGGGCTGGTTCGGTTGGGGCGGGGGCCGGGGCCACCGGATCCGTGGGGGCCACGGTCGGGGTGGGCACCGGGTCGCCGTCGGCCGCCTGCGCGACGGGGGTGAGCAGCAGCGCTCCCACGACCGCACCGACCACCATGAGGGTGAGGCCAGCGGACCGTCGATTTCGGCTTCGTCCCGTGCGCATCATTCGTCACATGATGACTCAGGTCCGATGGGGCGACAAATCCGACCGCTATGCGAACACCGGGGCGTCAAGGCACGACAGAATGGACAAATGGGATTGGTCCTCGCCGAGGTGCTGCCGCTCGCTCTGGCCATCGCGGCCTCGCCGTTCACGATCATCCCGGCGATCCTGCTGCTGTTCACCCCGCGAGCCCGGACGACCAGCGCGGTCTTCCTCGTCGGCTGGCTCGTCGCCATCGCTGCCTCGACGACGGTGTTCGCCCTGCTGGCCACCGTCCTCGACAACTACCGCGAGACGCCCACATGGGTCTGGTGGCTGCGGATCGTGCTGGGCGCGGCACTGATCGTGTTCGGCGTCCTGCAGTGGCTCGGACGCAAGAAGCCCAAGCCCCAGCCCGCGTGGATGCGGTCGATCAGCACGGCCACCCCGGTCAAGGCCCTCGGGCTCGCGCTGGTCCTCGCCCTGGCCAACCCGAAGATCCTGCTGCTTGCCGCGGCCGGCGGCCTGACCATCGGGGCAGCGGACCTCCCGGCAGCGTCGGTCGCTGCGACGATCGCCGCCTTCACCATCGTCGCCTCGCTGAGCGTGGCGATCCCCGTCGTCCTCTACGCGATCCTCGGCGAGCGGATCCTCAAGCCGCTCACCGTGGCGCGGGACTGGCTCGAGGGGAACAACGCCGTGATCATGTCGATCGTCATCACCGTGATCGGCGTCATCGTCCTGCTGGAAGGCGTCGCCGCCCTTCGTTGAGTGATGCCGATCCTGAGGCTCAGATGAGCGAGTCGACGCGCTCGTGCGCGGCCCGTTGCGACGGCGATGCAGGCCCGAGCGCGAGGGACAGTCCGCCGAGGATCGCGCCGACAGCCGGTTTCGTGAACGTTCTCGGCAGGTTCGGCAGCTCAAGCAGCCGACGGTGCTCCGGGGGCATCGTCGACACCGCGCCAGCGAAGAGAACGGCGTATGCGGGTCGTCCCGCGAGCGGCACGGGAACGTGGCGGATGAAGTCGACGGTCGCGAGCGCGGCCTCGCCTCCGCGCAGGTCAGGGGCGTAGTCGGCGAGCTGCTGCTCCAGGTCTGCCACGGAACGCGGCGGGTCGACCACCCCGACGAGCTCGCCAGCCTTCGCCCACTCGCGCACGTACGCGTCGTCACCGCCGGGGATCGGCCCACCCCAGACGCGATGCGTGGCGAGGAAGGAGTCGGTGAAGGCGATGTGCACCCAGCGCAGCAGGTCGGGGTCGGACGCTGCGTACGGCCGCGCACCCTGCTCCGTCGCGTACGTGCCGACCACCTTGCGGTGCATGCCGCGCACCCGCGCGCACTCGCGATCAGCCGCGGCAGTGTCGCCGAACGTGACGACCGTGAGCCACTGCGTCGTGCCAGCCAGTCGGCCGAGCGCGTCCTGCTCGTAGCGCGAGTGCTGCATCACGCCCGCGAGCGCGCCCGGATGGAGGGCCTGCATGAGGAGGGCGCGGATGCCGCCGACGAGCGTGGGCAGCGAGCCGTGAACGGCCCAGGGGGCGGAGTCGGGGCCGAAGTAGCCCTCGTCCGTGCCGTGGGCGAGCTGCTGCACCCAGTCGGGAGCGCCCGTCGGGTCGCCCGACACCATGCGGCGGAATCCGGATGCGACGGACTCGCGGGCGGAGTCGACGAGGCCGGTGATCACGTTCCTACCCTCTCCCGCCAGGCCCGATGCCGCACCTTGGGCACTCAACGAGCCAGAGCGATGGCCCGCACCCAGGAGGAGGAGAGGGTACGGGCCATCGCGGTCAGGGGGTCAGGACGTGGCGGCCTTCAAAGTGATCGGGATCTCCGTCGTCGTCCCACTGCGGTCCACCGTCAGGGTGACGGTGTCGCCGGGGGCCTCAGCACGGACCGTGACGATCAGCTGCGTCGCATCAGCGATGAGAGTGTCGCCGACTGCCGTGATGAGGTCGCCCTCCTGCAGGCCGGCGAGCTCCGCCGGGCTGCCCGCGGTGATGGCAGCGACCTTCGCGCCCGGACCGGCGAACTGCATCTCGAGCTGCACGCCGATGACGGGAGTCGCGGACGAGCCGGTCTTGATGATCTCGTCGACCACGCGCTTGGCGATGTCGATCGGGATCGAGAAGCCCAGGCCGATCGAGCCGGCCTGCCCGCCACCTGCAGCGCCGCCCATGGTGGCGATCGCGGAGTTCACGCCGACGACGGCACCGTTGCCGTCGAGCAGCGGACCACCGGAGTTGCCGGGGTTGATCGCCGCGTCGGTCTGGATCGCGTTGATGAAGGACGTCTGCCCGTCGGCCTCGCCGCCGGCGGTGACCGGACGGTTCAGTGCGCTGACGATGCCGGTGGTGACAGTGCCCGCAAGACCGAGGGGAGAGCCCACGGCGATGACGGCGTCCCCGACGGCGAGCGCATCGGACGAGCCGAGCGGAACGGTCGGCAGGTTGGTGCGGTCGACCTTGACGACCGCGAGGTCGTAGTCCGGGCTCGCGCCGACGAGGGTGCCGGTAGCGGTGCTGCCATCGGAGAACGCGACCTCGATCTTGCCGCCGTCGCCAGCACCGCCGGCAACGTGGTTGTTGGTGACGATGTAGCCGTCCTGGCTGATGACGAAGCCGGTACCGGTTCCGCCACCGGCGCTGCCGGAGACGTTGAGCTGCACGACAGCGGGCTGCACGCGTGCGGCAATCTCCGCGATCGAACCGGGCACGATGCTCGGCAGGGCGTCGAGCGCGACCCCTGCAGCCGACACCGACGTCGTCGGCAGGGTCTCGCGGGCGAGCAGGTAGCCGACGCCACCGCCGACCGTGCCAGCCGTGACGGCGATGAGGCCGCCGGCCGCGATGAGGGCGATGACCTTGCCTGCGCCGATGCCGGACTTCACCGGAACGGGCGGCTGGTCAGCGGTCGGGCCGAGGGGCGGATGAACGCTGTAGGGGTCGTAGTCGGGGTAGCCGACCGGGCCGCTGCCGGGTCCCATCGGGGTAGGGGTACTCATGCCATCCTCCTCGTGCGCCGGGCCCCAGTCGGGGCCCTGGATCGATTGTCACCCGCTATGACACCGGCCGCGACCGAGGAGTTCCCTCCAGACGGCGATTCGCCGAAATCCTGACATTCCTCGAACAATTCGCGGGCTAGCACCGCATTGCAGCCAAATCATCGGCTTTAATGCTCGCTTTAACTGGCGTAATCAAGTTTAAAGAGAGTCGTGGATGGCATTGTGGCTACAATGTGAGCACCAACGACCCGGAGGAACGCCATGGCCACGCGGCCGATCCCCGCCCGTACCCGGCAGGCCGCTGTCGAGTTGGGCGAACACCTGCGCACCTGGCGCAAGCTGCACGGGCTCACCGCCCAGCAGGTCGCTGAGCGTGCCGGCGTGAACCGCAACACGATCAGCCGGCTGGAGCGCGGGGAGACAACTGTCGGTCTGGACGTCCTCCTCAACGTCGCACGGGCGCTCGGGCAACTCGACTCGCTCGTCGCAGCACTGGATCCATACGAGACCGCCCTTGGGCGAGCCCGGGCCGATGAAGCACTTCCGCAACGGATCCGGCGATGAGTCAGCCAGTAGCTCCCGGAATCGACGTCCACCTCCAACAGCCCGACGGCCCCATCAAGGTTGGCACCGCTTTCGTCACGACGCGCCGAGGCACCGTCACAACCCGTTTCGCCTACGACGCGAGCTACCTGGCGCGATCGGACGCTTGGGCCATCAGCCCAGAGTTGCCACTCGAGGGCGGTCGTGCAACCACCACCGGCTTGCCAGGCGCGATGGCCGACACTGCACCGGACCGGTGGGGCCGCAACCTGATCCGCAAGCGACTGAAGGCGCAGGAGCGGCCAGTCGCTGGAGCGCCCCCCACCCTCACCGAGGTCGACTTCCTACTGGGCGTCAGCGATCTGACGCGTCAGGGCGCACTCCGCTACACCCGATCGGGCGTAGACGAGTTCGTTGCCGCGAACCCTGGCGTCCCGACCCTGATCGAGCTTCCCAAACTGCTCAACGCGGCCGATATTGTGTCGCGCGATACCGCTCAGCGCGATGAGCTCGCAGCGATCAAGGCCCTGCTTGATGCCGGTTCGGCATCCCTTGGCGGTGCCCGCCCGAAGGCCTCGGTCAGGGACGGTGACCGGCTGTTCATCGCGAAGTTCCCGCACCACGGCGACGAGTGGGACGTGATGTCATGGGAGAAGACGGCCCTCGACCTGGCCGAGCGCTGCGGTATC
>CAIVQM010000190.1 GCA_903908025.1 uncultured bacterium | reverse complement strand
GGACTCGCAGATCGTGTACAGCACCACGTCGAGACGGGCAGCATTCGCCTCATCCTTTGCGAGCACCCACGGCTCCTGCTCGGTGACATAGCCATTGACGCGGTCGATGAACTCCTTCACCGCGACGATGCCGGTCGAGAAGTCGAGATCGAGCATCGCGCGATCAGCGACCTCGACGGCAGCAGCCAGCGCCGTGATGATCTCCTGTTCGGCCGGGCCGAAGTCATGCGCAGCGGGCAGCGCGCCGTCGCGGTAGCGCCCCACCATCGCCGTGCCGCGCGAGGCGAGGTTGCCCAGGCCGTTCGCGAGCTCGGATGTGTAGCGCGCCGACATGTCCTCCCACGAGAACGAGCCGTCCTGACCGAACTGGATGGCTCGCAGGAAGTAGTAGCGGAACGCATCGGAGCCGAACGTGTCGATGATCTGCGACGGCGCGATGCCCGTGAGCTTCGACTTCGACATCTTCTCGCCGCCGACCAGAAGCCAGCCATGCGCGAACACCTTGCGGGGCACCTCGAGTTCGGCCGCCATCAGCATGGCTGGCCAGTAGACCGCATGGAACCGCAGGATGTCCTTGCCCACGAGGTTCACGTCCGGCGGCCAGCACTGCGCGAAGCGACGGCCCTCGGGTGACTCCGGATCGGCTCCGTAGCCCACCGCAGTCGCGTAGTTCAGCAGCGCGTCGAACCA
This sequence comes from uncultured bacterium, assembly GCA_903908025.1. GTDB lineage: Bacteria > Actinomycetota > Actinomycetes > S36-B12 > S36-B12 > UBA10649. Next base: position 11,359 of record CAIVQM010000190.1, on the reverse strand, counting down.
GACGTAGATGACCTGGTCCTGGTCCCACGGCAGAGGGATCCCCCAGCTCACACTCGAGCGGGACATGGAGATGTCCTGCAGGCCCTGGCGAATGAACGACAGCGCCTCGTTGTAGGCACTGCGCGGCTGGATGGCGTCGGGATTGGCCTCGTAGTGCGCAATGAGGCGGTCCTGGAAAGCCGACAGCCGGAAGAACCAGTTCTCCTCCTGCAGGTGCTCGACCGGACGGCTGTGCACGGGACACACCTGCTGGCCCTCGAACTCACCCACTCCCGCGATGAGGTCGCCCGGGAGCTTGAACTCCTCGCAGCCGACGCAGTAGGGGCCCTCGTACATCGACGAGTACACATAGCCGTTGTCGCGCACGACCTCCCAGAAGCGCTGCACGCGCTCCTTGTGCCGGGTCTCGGTCGTGCGAATGAAGTCATCGTTTGCCGCATCGATCGTCTCGAGGACGGGCAGCCACGCGCCCTCGACAAGGCGATCGACCCACTGCTGTGGGGTGACACTGCCCGCATCGGCGGCACGCTGCACCTTGGTGCCGTGCTCATCAACGCCCGTCAGGAACCACACGTCCTCGCCCCGCTGGCGGTGCCACCGCGTCGCGACATCACCCGCGGTCGAGGCGTAAGCGTGCCCGATATGGGGTGCGTCGTTGACGTAGTAGATGGGTGTCGTCAGGTAGAACGCCTTGGGGTCGGACATGGACCGATCCTACGGTTGGGCGTTCTTCGCCCGGACCACAGCGTCGTAGACCTCGCGCCGCGGGACACCGGCCCGCCGCGCGACATCGGCGATCGCCGTGCGTCGATCTTCACCCTCGGCTTCGAGTTCGCGAACCGCAGCGGTCCAGCCGGCCTCGTCGACCAGGCCCGAGGACGCCCGTCGCTCCTCTTGGCTGGCACCCGCCACGACGACCGTGATCTCACCGCGCACCCCATCTGCTGCCCAGCTGGCCAGCTCACCTAGGGGACCGCGCCGGACCTCCTCGTACGTCTTCGTCAGCTCGCGGCAGACGGCAGCGCCGCGATCGGCACCGAGGCCGGCAGCCAGCGCATCCAGCATCGCCGCCAGCCGGTGCGGCGCCTCGAAGAACACCATCGTCCTCGGCTCGTCGCGCAGCTCGGCAATGCGCGTCCCTCGTTCGCCGCCCTTACGAGGCAGGAAGCCCTCGAAGCAGAAGCGGTCGACGGGCAGGCCGGACAGGGCAAGGGCGGTCAGTACGGCGGACGGCCCCGGCAGCACCGTCACCTGCACACCCCGCTCGACGGCCAGCGCCACCAGCCGGAAACCCGGATCGCTCACGGTCGGCATCCCCGCATCCGAGACAACGAGGATCACCGCCCCCTGCTCCGCCTGTGCCACGAGCTCCTCGGACCGCTCACGCTCCACAGCGTCATAGAACGAGACGATCCGCCCGGTCGGCGCAACACCGAGGTCAGAAACGAGACGACGAAGCCGACGCGTGTCCTCTGCCGCGATCACGTCAGCAGTGACCAGTGCATCCAGGAGACGAGCTGACGCGTCGCCCGGATTGCCCAGCGGCGTCGCGGCCAGCACGATGCGCCCGGCGGTCGCTGTGGAGTCGATCACGTCGTCATCCTGACACCTCGTGTCAACGGCGCGACCCCTCCGGGGCTCGCTTCGCTCACTCCTCGGGTCCACGCGAACCAACGGCGCGACCCCTCCGGGGCTCGCTTCGCTCACTCCTCGGGTCCACGCGAATAACATTGCCCGGTGACCGGTACCGCTACAGCCGACGACGCTGACGCACCGCTGGCACCGGTACCCGCCGAGGTCGCCCCCCGCCGCGACGAGGCGTCCCTGCCCGATCGCCTGCGCGTGCCCATGCCCTCCACGGGCATCATCGGCTGGATCGGGCCGCTCGTCGTCACGATCATCGGCGGTCTGCTGCGGTTCGTCGATCTCGGCCGGCCGCATGCACTCATCTTCGACGAGACCTACTACCCGAAGGACGCGATCGGGCTCCTGCGGTTCGGGTACGAGCGCAAGCTCATCGACGGCGCCAATGACCTGCTCCTGTCCTCGAATGGTGACTGGCGAACTCTCAACATCTTCACCAAAGACCCGGAGTACGTCGTCCACCCGCCGCTCGGCAAATGGATCATCGCCCTCGGTGAGTACCTCTTTGGGGCCACGCCGTTCGGCTGGCGCTTCGCGGTGGCCGTCCTCGGCACGCTGTCGATCCTCATGGTCGCCCGCATCACCCGTCGGCTCACGCGGTCGGACCTCATCGGGACCCTGGCCGGGCTGCTGCTCGCCGTCGAAGGCATGCACCTGGTCATGAGCCGCACCGGGCTCCTCGACATGATCCTGATGTTCTGGGTGCTCGCGAGCTTCGGACTGCTGCTCATCGACCGTGACCACACCCGCGCGCGACTCGCCGGCATGGTCACGCGCGACGGGCTGGCGAGCCTCAGCACCACGTGGGGTCCACGCCTCGGCTTCCGACCCTGGCGCTGGGCAGCGGCGGTGACCCTCGGGCTCGCCTGCGGAGTGAAGTGGTCCGGCCTGTGGTTCGTCGCCTTCTTCATCCTCATGACGCTGGTGTGGGACGTCTCTGCTCGCCGCGTCATCGGTGTCCGTCGCCCATGGCGGGCAACGATCCTGCGCGACGCACCCGCGACGGGTCTGTCGATGGTCGCCATCGCCGCCGTGGTCTACGTCTCGACCTGGACCGGCTGGTTCCTCACCGACGGTGGCTGGGATCGCAACTGGGCCGCAACGCAGCCCGACTCGTGGATCCCGGCAGCCCTGCGGTCGCTCTGGCACTATCACGTCGAAGCGTGGAACTTCCATGTCGGACTCAACTCCGGCCACCCATATGGGAGCAACGCACTGTCGTGGCCGTTCATGGCCCGACCCACGTCCTTCTACTACGAGAGCATCAAGGACCACACCCTCGGCTGCGAGACGGACAACTGCTCCACGGCCGTCACGGCACTCGGCAACCCGATCATCTGGTGGTTCGGCATCCTCGCCGTCATCCATCAGATCTGGCGCTGGCTGGGCCGACGTGACTGGCGGTCCGGAGCGGTCCTCGTCGGCATCGCCGCCGGCTGGGTTCCGTGGCTCCTCTACCTCGACCGCACGATCTTCACCTTCTACACCGTCGTCTTCACGCCGTTCGTGGTGATGGCCGTGGCAATGACGCTTGGGACGATCCTCGGTCCGACGAATGCCCCGGCGAAACGCCGGCGCGATGGTGCGGTTGCCGTGACGGCGATCGTCCTGGTCATGGTCGTAGCGGCCTGGTGGTTCTACCCCATCTGGACGGCCGAATCCATTCCGTACGAGGCATGGCGCCTGCGCATGTGGTTCTCCAGTTGGGTCTGATCACCATCATGGCGACAAGACGAGCGACTCCCGACGACCTCCCGGCGATGCTCACCCTCGTTAGGGAGTTCTACGAGATCGACCGGCACGCGTACGCCGAGGATCGTGTCGTCGCTGCGCTCGCCCCGATGCTCGCCGCCGACTCCCTCGGCCAGATCTGGGTGCTGGACGATGACAACGGGCCGACGGGCTACGCGATCATCACGTGGACCTGGTCCCTCGAGTCTGGCGGACGCGACTGCATCCTCGACGAGATCTACGTGCGGGAGCAGGGTGCCGGTGAAGGCGCCGAACTCATCGAGCGGGCGATCAGCGAGGCAGAGACCTACGGTGCTCTCGCCATGTTCCTGGAGACCGAGGCGCACAACGCACGCGTGCGCAGCTTCTACACGCGGCACGGCCTCGCGGTCGAGGACTCGGTGTGGATGAGCATGCGTCTGCCTAGGAAGTAGCTCCGCTGTCGCGGACCCCTCATATCTGTGGGTAGGCGCCAGTGGGCATCGCGGCAGGCTTCGGCATGGCACCTTGCTAGCGTGCTGATCATGAGCCGCGGCCCCGACACTCGTGATGCCATCGTGGTGGCCGCGTTGGCCTACGCAGACGAGCACGGCATCGATTCACTCACGCTACGTGGACTCGGGCGAGCCACCGGACTCCACCACACAGCGATCTACCGGCACTTCCGCTCGAAGGAGGAGATCCTCAACGCGCTCTTCGAGCAGATAGCAGCTGAGTCGATGGCGAGCCTCGGCGAAGTGCCCACCGATCCGGGTGAGCGGATCATCGCGATCGCTCTCGCACTTCGAGCCGGGCTGCATGAGCATCCCGCCGTCGCTGGTGCCTACCTGCAGCCCGAGGCCAGCATCGCCGACTCGCTGCCCGCCCGTCAGCTTCAAGGACTCATCCTCAGCAGTCTGTCCGAGCTGGGACTCGAAGGGCACGCCCTCGCACAGCGCTACCAGATCCTCGAGTCGTATGTGCTCGGCGCCACCGCCTTCGACTTCAGCGGCGCGCCCGCCCACCTCGAGAGCCGTCGCCAGCGGCACCGGATGGCCGACGGCCAGGACCTGGAGGCCGAGTCGCGGGAGACCGACACCATCGACCTGCTCAATGAGGAGGCCTTCGCCCTCGGATTACGTACCCTCGTGTCCGCTTTCACCCGAGATGCCCAGCCCTAGCAGTCACTCGAGACAGCGTGCGCGACACTAGTTGTCACCAGCGGTGAAATTTTGCTATCCTGACGCGCGGCCAATGCCTGGCCAGGACCGGGGGTCGCATGACGAGCAGTCTCGCCGAGGTCGTGGATATCGAACGCCGCTTCGTCATCCTCGATGACGAGCCACTCGTCGTGGAGGCCCTGACAACTCGGGTGCGCCTGCAGATTCCCTTCTCCACCGTCATCTACGCCGGCGCCTGCCTCTCGTCTGCCGTGCAGGCAGCCCTGGCTCACGGTTGCGAGTGCGCACTGGTCGATCTCGAACTGCAGGACGCGTCCACCGCCCCCGTCGCCGCAAGCGTCGCCGCCTTCTCTGTGCACGGGATCCCGGTCATCGCCATGAGCCGGCGACCCTCCGCGTCGATGCGTCAGGTAGCTGCAGATGCGGGTGCCCTGGCCTTCGTCGACAAGCACCGGAGCCCGGAGCTCATCCATGACGCGTGTGCGGCCGTGCTGGATGGCCGCACATGGTGGGACGAAGGGGTCGAGGCTCCGCGCAGCGAGGTCCTTCTATCCGCGCAGGAGCGCCGTGCTCTCACGATGTACGCGTCCGGAATGAAGCAGGACATGGTGGCGCGCCGAATGGGGATCGCTTCGAGCACCGTCAAGCACTACCTGGACCGGGCGCGCAGCAAGTACAACGAGGCCGGCATTCCCGCCCGTACGAAGCTCGAACTGCACGAGCTGGCCAAGAGCGAGGGACTCATCTCGTAACCAGCCGTGGGCCGCTAGCGGGCGCCTAGGGCTGGTACTCCGTGTATGACAGGTCGTTGTAGATCCCTCGGTCATTGCACTTCGGGCAGTCCGGCGAGGATCCCTCTGGCCAGGCCAGGTGCCCGGGTCGCACGATCCACGACATCTGCGACGCGGGGTCCGTCGTGACCTTGGGGTACGACCCTGGCCCAAACATGTAGTACCCCGGTGCGGGGGTGGTGAATGTCGCCCAGTCGTAGGTGATCGTGGAACCGAACGGCTGGCGCGTCAGTCGCGTGAGCTGGGCCCTGAAATCGGTGCCGCCGTACTCGGTCGCCGTGCTGGTCGTCGCATTGTTGTTCATGTAACCGCACCAATGCGACGAGCTGTTGCACCAGGTGAGCAGCGTGTATTGGTTCTTGTACTTGTTCTGCGACTCGAGCTCGGCCCAGGTGACACGCTTATCGGCCAGGCGCGCCCGCACCCGGGTGTCGAGATTGCGACCGAAGCCAGTGATCAGATTCGTCGTGTTGGGCAGGTCGTACGCCCGCGCGCGCCAGCCATCGAAGGCGGGCACGTTCTCGATGCACCAGCCGAGCGTGCATGGGCCGAAGGGGGCCTTGAGCTTCTCTGCGCCCCAGCCGTTGGGCGCGATGGTCACCAGGCTCGTGTACGCCCCGATGGTGTAGAAGGGGCCAGCAGGGAAAGCACCCTCCCCGCTCACCTTCGCGAACGCATCGGGGAAGGCCCCCTCGAACTTGCTCGCCACGGTATAGGCGTTCACCATCGAGCTGAACTCCTGGAAATCCTGCTGACGGATATCGGACCCACCCGTCATGGGGGTCGCCGAGTAGACGAGCGCATTCTTGTTGTCGGGCGTCGCGATCAGAATCTGACCCTCCGACAGCTGAGGCAGGGCGAAGGCCTTGATCGTGCCGCGCACCGTATGCAGATTGTCGGAGTTCAGCTCGATGCGATCAGCCACCGCCTTCTGGAGGCCGGCGATGTAGGTCTTCGTGAAGCGGTGCTTAGTCGAGTTGTCTGCGGTGCCATCCTGCTTGGCCAGTTCCGCATCGAGGGCCTCGGCCATCGGCAGCACGAATCCGTAGATCGTGAACAGCTGCGCGTACTGGTACAGGTAGTCGTTCATCCAGCCCGACAGCCAGGGGGTGACGAAGGGGACCTCGTCCTTGAGCAGGAACTTCGCATCGGATGCGCCCGCCTTGAGGTTCTGCTCCCCCAACGCCCAGCGCCAAGCCACCGAAGCAAGACCCTGGCTTGAGTGACCTGCCGACCCAGTGAAGATCGTGATTTCGTCGTGGATCTTGGTGGGGAGGTTTTCGGCCGTGTAGATCACGAAGTTCTCCGCACGGGTACGAAGCTCGGTATCGACATCCACCCCGCCGCAGGTGACCTCACCGCTCGTCTTGGCATCCACGCACTGCTTGTACGCGTTGAAGAGTTCGAGGGCGACTGGAACATGGTCGAAGAGCGGGCCGAGTTTGCGCTCCTGATCCATCAGGTCCTTCTTGGCCGCCTGCTGCAGTCCCAGGTCGATGCGCGAGATCGTCTCTGCGTGATTCGCCTTGACCGTGGCGCTGAGCTGATCGAGCTTCTCGAGGATGAGGTCGAGCTTCGCAGTGTCCGCCATCGCGCACTTCGGGGAGGTTGCCGCTTCGCCGCGGCATTCGAGGCTCTTCATGATCCACTCATAGGCGGCGTAGGCGGAGGAGGCGTGCTCGAAGATCGCGTCGATCGGGTTCACACCGGGAGTCAGGTCGGCCGACCGGACAGCCCCCACACCGAGATGAGCGACCGGCGCCTGGGCATGCGCTGAGGTGAGCGCAGTGAAGGGGGCAACGACAACCACTCCCACGGCGAGAAGTGCGGTCATTCGACGAATGTGGGCACGGTTGCGCATGTGGCTCCCTCTGTAGAACGCGGGTCATCCCAATGGTGCGATCGATCTGTTCCATTCTGAGTCAGGAGGGCGTCGCGCATTGCCGCCGAACTACCCACAGTTATGGGGGTCAGGACAGCAATCGGACACGTCGACTCACTGCTAGCGAACCGCTGTGAACGTCACTGCGGGCTCTTCGCCCACAGTCGTTGCCGCCCAGTTGGACGGTGCACCGCATGCGCCCGAGCGCGGATAGCCGTCGTCGAACGCCTGGCGCAGGCATGAGCGCAAGGCCAGCTGCCCGAAGTAGTTCGGGTGCAGCGACTCCTGCATGTCATAGGGCGTGTTGACGATCTGCTCGCTGATGGCAACCTGCTGCACACGCTCAGCGACGCCGCGGAACTCGGCGTCAGTCGTGGTCTCCTCGGCGAGCTTCGTCGGCCGTTCGCACAGACGTCGGCCTTCGAAGATGGACGTCAGGTCGAGGCGCGTGATCGGGAAACTGGTCGCCGCCTCCGCCTGGTCAATGGCTCCCGCCACCGCGCCATTCAGGGTGGGCAGGACCGTGCCGGTGAACCAGTCCAGATCCGCATCCCACATCGGGCAGCCGCCATACAGCTGACGCTTGGACACACCCCAACGCGAGTCCGCCGACGTGGTCACCGATGACGGGTAGTTCTGCACGATGAGGGACCACGAGTCGTCTGCGTAGCCGGCATCCCGCATTGTCGAGATGATGCCCTCGATTGCCGTCGCGATGTTCCCTTGCACCTTGGCAACGTTCCTGTCCGAGAAGTTGGAGTACACCTTCGGGTCCTCGTTGCACTGGCTCTGCCATAGACGGGTGGAGAGCAGGAAGCCCTTGACACACGCCGTGATGATCGGGGCGAAGTTGAAGTCATTGCCACCGATCGACAGCACCACGAGCTTGACCGGCTCAGTCCCGGTCGCGACCTCCGACAGCAGGCCGAGCTGGCCCTCCGCATCGATGCCGGGCTTGTAGTCCCCAGCGGCGTTCGCGGTCACTGTCTTCGTAGTGGCACCCGAGCAGGCGAGATTGATCGATGTCCATTGGCCGCCGAGGTGAATCTCCGCAGACCCGGAGCGGTGACAGTTCGGGATGGTCTCCGCCGTGCCCGCATCCCAGTAGGCGCTGCGCCCGACGTCGGTTCGCGATGCCGCGGCCTCGTCGCCGCCGAGGTTGGTGAATCCATTGCTGTTGCCAGCCCAGCGACCGCCCTCGCCCGAGATGTAGGAGTCGCCGAGGCTCACGATCACTCCGCCCGATGCGGCGGCCTGCCGGTCAGCCGTCGGTCCAGACGATGGCTCCGATGCCGGGGTTGCGCTGCTGCAGCCAGCCAGCAGCAGTGCGCTCAGCACGACGATCACCGGAATTGCCCTCTTCATGAAGTCCCCTCATCACACTGGCTAGCCCGTTCAAAAAGGGTAGGTGTGAACACGCGGTGCGAAGGGACCCTCAACGCCCCCAGTTCGGTGGGTAGGACGGCGCGGAATCAGGTGCCGAGTTGATCGAGCGCGCCCTGTTCCTCGAGACCGCGTCTGCCCCGACGCTCGCACTAGACGAAGTCGACACGAAGGTAGGCGCCGAAGTCCTCCTGCTGAAAGCTCCACGCTCCCGGTGCGTTGTGATCCAGCCAGGCGGACCCCAGCCCGCTGACCGATGCGGCTTTGCTGGCCGTGCCGTTGTCGACAATCTCGAGCCGCAGCACACCCTCAATGGCGGACCCGCTGATGGTGACGAGGGAAGCCCCGCCCGCTCGCACGGAGTTCGCGATCGATTCCTCGATCGCCTGGGACGCCAGTTTCCATTGGTCCGGACGACAGTGCTCGGCTGGAGGCAGACCCACAGCGATCGTGGCGATGCCCTCCCAGGAGCGGATCACATGGTCGATGTGCTCGCGGCCCGACCGCACCACCGTCCACGGCGCAGGCGCGTTCTCCATGTGCGAGATCCGGCGTAGCGCAGTCGATCGTGCGGCCACCCGGTCCCCCGCATCGTCCGCGTGTGCTGCTCGTTCGAGAGCTATGCCGATTGCGGACAGTTCGGACTGGATGGTGTGATGCACATACGCGCCAAGGACTTTCTCCGACTCGCGCCGGGCATCCTGCCGAGCTCGGAGGACCACGACCCCGTGGTCGATTCGCGCCTGCAGGGCTTCAAGCAGGGACCGACGCTCCCCAGACGCCCGGTGCAGCAGCAGTACCTCGAAGGTGACCACCGATGCACCGAGCGCTGCGATTGCCGCTCCCCCGTTGTCTGCTGTCACGTGGAAAGCGTGCTGACCGATCGCCACCGCGATGACAAGAAGAAGCCCCGGCATGAGGAGCAGCGTCCCGATGCCGACGGCTGGCCCTGGGATGCGGCTCGCGATCTTCGTTGAAGCGAGAAGGATGAGGAACGTGCTGGCTACAAGGAAGAGGGTGAAACCCGCCCCGACCACCAGCCCTGCCCGACCGACGGCGCCGACGCCGGCAATCACGCCCAGCACGATCGCGATCTCACCCAAGGGCAGGCTCCAGTCCGACAGGGAATCGAGGATCAGGGCACCCGTTCGGAGCCGAGGGACACGTGAACTCCCGGCGAACCAGAGACTATGGCTGACCGGGCGAATCCCCTGCGCCACGGTCTCGGCCACCACGGCGGATGCAGCGGTCAGGTCCGCTCCCGAAGGAACAGCGTCCGAACTGTCGAAACTCGCGTGCATACGCTGTGAAGCAGTGCGCACCGTGTGCTGGATGGCCGACCACTGCTCCAGCACTTCCGGTGCGATTCCTGAATCCTCATCCATTTGTGCGCGCTGCACAGCGACGGCGCGTTCGAGGAGCACGCGGTAGTCGTCGGCGTAGTCACGGCGGGCCTGGAGCAGAAGGCCAATCAGCAGCATTCCGAGAGCACAGGCTGCGGCCGAACTGACGCAGCGCAGCAGGAGGGGGTTCGACGGGGCATCAGGTGGATTCAGCGCATCGATGGCCAGACCGACGAGCAGCCCGCGGCTTGCGCCCGCCACGAGTATCACCGAGAGCCGGATGAACGACGCACGTCGGTGCTCGGCGACCCGCCGGAATAGCAGCCCACCCAGTGCCACGACGGAAAGAAATGCTGCCTGGCTTGCAAGTGCGATCGCCCACCACGCGGCGCTGGTTACGCCGACGCGCACATCCTCGGGAATGGTCAGCAGTACGAGAAGCAACCCGATCGGCGTGAAGTAGGCGAGCGCTTCGAGCGACCACGTGGCCGGACCGAACAACCCGGACAGCCGCCACGGCGATGGCGAGATCATGCTCCGTCCAACTCTCGAAGGTGGTTGTACATCCGAGACAACTGAACTCGCTGGTTGAGGTTCGGGTCTTTGGCGATGTCCAGTTGTTCGCAGATGCGGGCGATGCTCTTCTCGACGGCGCTCGCGCTGACTCCACGTGTCGCCGCGATCTGAGCTGTCGTGGAGCCCGTTGCGATCGCAACCAGGATCTCGACCAGGCTGTCGGTCAGCACCGCCGATGCTCCCTGCGGGCCGAAGGCCAACCGTCTCGTCACCAAAGGCGCGTGGCGCACCGCGTGGATGGCATCGATGAGCACATGGAAGTCGGAGAGGTCCGCCTTGCACAGGTAGATGCCGCCCTGCGGCAGGGGCCGGATCCCGCTGGAGTGCAGGCGTGCGTCCCGGTAGGACGTGAGCAGCACGATGCCCACGTTCGGGAAGCGGCGGCGCAGTTCGATGGCAAGGTCGAGGCCACTGGGCCCGGTGCCCAGGTCGAGGTCGAGGACGGCGACCTCCGGCACGAAGTCGGCAACCTCGCGCAACGCCTCGCGAGCCGCGGAGCAGCCTCGAACGTCCAGATTCCAGCCGCTGAGAGCGGCCGTGAGCGTGGTCAGCGTGAAGGCGTGATTCTCCACCAGGAGGACTCTCATAGCCGCCACTCGCCAAGGATCATGGGCCGCCGGACGGCGGTCAAGACGAAAGGGAGTCCAGCAGATGGGGAACAGGGAAGGGAAACACCGGCTGTGGCTTTCCTCAGCCGGTATTTGACCGAGGTCGCCCGTCCCCGTGGGATGACGTCCATGCCGACCTCAAGCACGCTCCTGCGCCGCTCGATCTCAATCACGGCCTCGATGTCCGTGGGTGCCCTGGCCGTAGTGGCCCTGGCCACGAACGCGTCCGCGGAACCGTCGT
>CAIVQM010000189.1 GCA_903908025.1 uncultured bacterium | reverse complement strand
GGCGTGACGAGTACTTCGCGGCACTCGATGCCTTCCGTGAGGGGGATCTGCAGCCGATTGCTACGCGGTTTGCGCACGCCACCCTCGTCGCTGCCGAGGAGTCCAGTGCGTCAGCTGAGCGGATTCGCGATATCCAGCATGAGTGGGCCGCGGTGCTAGGACGTACCAGGCGGGGCAGCGCGCCCGTGCTTCTCGCGGAGCATGTGCTGGGCCATCCGGTTGTTTCTGCGGCAGATGCGGAATCCCTCCTCGGATCCGGGACGAGCGTTGCCTACGCGGCTATCGAGCGACTCGAGAATGCCGGGATCCTGCGCCCCTTGACCATCCGCAAGCGCAACCAGGTCTGGGGCGCGACCGCGATGCTCGATGAGCTTGCGGATCTGGATACCAGGATCCAGGCCCGCAGTCGGTCCGGGACCCGATAGTGAGGTGCGGCTCCGGGAGGTCCTCGCCATATGCTGGCCCTCCAACCGAGGAGGACATATGAGCAGGGTGATCGAGTACACGATGGTCGTCAAGCCGGGGAACTACGACGAGGTCCTGGCGCTCTACATCGACTTCGCCGACTCGTTCGGTCTCGCCAACGCGACCGAGGACCTCATCCTCGTGACAGGTGACCCGGAGGCCGGTGTCATCCGTGGCATCGGTGTCTTCATGTCCGATGAGCAGGCCACGGATGTCGTGAGCGCGAGCATCTTCGAGCGCTTCCGCAGCGAGGTCGCTCACCTGCTCGCTGACGCTCCGGTGCGTGAGGGTCTTGAACTCGTCCACGTGTTCGTCAAGGACTGACGGCCCCGGCGTCATGGACCCACGTTCATCTCAGGACATCCTCAAAGCCCTCGGCTTCGGCGTCACGCACCTGATCGAGACCAAGCCGGTGGTGGTGGGTGAGGCGGGGCAGAAGTGCCAGGTCATCTACCTCTACGAGGCGATGGGAGACGAAGGCCTCAGCATCTTCGGGCTCGATTACGCGCCCGGAACCGACCGGTTCGGTGATGAGGCCTGGTGTGCTGCGGCATACGACGCGATGGACGAACTCGCGTCCGCCCGCCCGGCCGGTGTGCCGATGGGCTTCATGATCTGCACGCCGATGCAGCGCCGGGAGGCTGACAACCCTGAGGCCGTGCGCGCCTTCTGGTACGGCATCGGGATGGACCTGCAGCACGGCAAGAAGATCACCATCGCCCAGCAGCCCACCGGTCCGTTCGTGGTCAAGCCGGTCGAGCAGGAGGAGATGACGGGGATGCTGGACCAGTTGGCCGAGGCACTCGCCTAGGGGCCGACGGGCACCACGAGCTCGCCGCACTGTGAGCACTGGACCCGGTCGATGTCGTCCTCGGACAGGTCGCGCCCGGTGTATCCGCAGCGCTCGCACGCATAGTCGACAGCCATGCGGACAACGTACGTCGTTGGGCTGACACGCGACTCCGCGGTTGAGGACCACGTCGTTGCGTGACTTGGTGGTGCCATCGTGGGTCGAGTTTCACCAGTCGGCGCGGCAGGGACGATTTGGACACCGCACCTGCTCTGATGGCGGCATGTCGTCACCGGAACTTGCCAAGACCAAAGCCATCGTCACCTCCGTGCTCCTGATGGTGATCGCAGGATTCGCACCTGCAGTGGTGATGGGAGCGCTGGGCTGGAAGAGCGCGGTGACTGTGGCGATGCTCGGGGGACTGGCGACTTTCCTCGCATGCACGATGGGCCGGGGCTGGCAGACCGGTCTGGTGATTGCGGTGCCGTTCTCGGTCCTGACAGCACTCGCGGTCTGGGCAGCACCGTACGCGTTAGCGGCCGCCATCGTGCTTGCCGTTGCGGCTTTTCTGCGCGGATACGGCGCTAAGGCAGGCATGCACAATGCCTTGCTGACCACGGTGATCGCACTGGGCTTCATCGTGGCCGACCCGCCGACATTCACTGGTCCGCTGCCTTCGGCGCTCCTCGCGGGCCTCGTCATGCTGGCCACGACGTTGTGGGTGACGTTGATCGTCTTCCTCGCCAAGAAGTGGGTTCATCCGCCGAAGCTCGCGCCCATGGAGACCGCGCGGGTGATCTGGTTCAGTTCGATCCTGGCGGTCATGGTCGGCGTTGCCACCTGGTTCGTGGTTGATCTCAACCTTGGTCACGGCGGAGGGTGGATCATCCTGACCATCGTCGTGGTCTACCAGCCGTATCTGGGTGATGGCTTCAAGAAGGCCGGGGGGCGCGCGATCGGCACCGTCTTGGGTTTCCTGATCGCGATCATCGTGGGCGCGTTCGTAACCAACGGCCCCGTTCTCTACCTATTGGGCACGGTCTGCCTGGTCGTGGCCATGGTCTTCATGATGGCGGGCAAGCCCTACTGGTGGTTCGCCACGTTCCTCACTCCGGCGATCGTGCTCTACGAGAGTGCGGGTTCGACGGTGGAGAAGGTGGCTGTTGAGCGATTGGACGCCACGCTCATCGGCATTGCGGGCACGCTTGCGGTCATGCTCATCCTGCTGCCGTTGGCCAAGCACTTCCAACGCAAGGCCGGCGCCTCCGAGTACTAGGCCAAGCTGCAGAGCCGAACCTGGATTTCGTTGATGAAGCCCATCGACTGCTGGCTGTTCGGGGAGGTAGGTTCGAAGACATGTTGACCCTGGAGATCCTCGATACCGCCGGTACTGGCTTTGCATCCGCCCTCGCACAGGTGACGGACGACCAATGGTCGGCCCCGACCGGCAACGACGGCCGCAACGTCCGCCAGCTCGTCGACCACGTCGTCGACGGCAATCGGATGGCGACGGTCATCCTTGGCGGCGGAACGCGCGAGGAGGGACTGGCGGTGTTCGGGGGAGCGGCCGCGGAGTCGGACATCATCGCCGCGTTCGACGCGAGCAATCAGGAGATGCTGGCCGCTTTCGCGCAGCCGGGAGCACTCGAGCTCATCGTTGCGCATCCCGCGATGGACATGCCTGGTGCCCAGCTCCTGGGGTTCCGGATCGGTGAGTACGGCCTGCATGGCTGGGACCTCGCTCGCGCCATCGGTGTCGACGACTCGATCGACCCGGCCGTCCTCGAGTCTCTGTGGGCGATGATGGTTGCGATGGCTCCGATGCTGGTGGCCAGCGGGATGTTCGGGACCGGACCGAGCGGCACGGTTCCCGACGATGCCCCGCTGCAGCTGCGCGTCCTCGACATCTCGGGCCGACGCCCGTAACTGGTTGATCGGCCGATGCTGAGTGCTAGAGCGGGGGGATGGCCCGGCTAGATGTCGCTGGCGTTGCCGAACATCTCGCTGAGTTGTGAGCCGAGGACGACCACGGCCATCAGGACGGCGACGGCGATCAGGGCAACGATGAGTCCGTATTCGACGGCAGATGCCCCTCGGTCACCGCGGACGGCGACGGCGAAGGGGCGTTGCCAACGGGTCATCGAGGCAGGCAGCACCGACAGGTGGTACCTCATCTGTGCTCCTCGCGACGACGGTCGATTCACGACCGTGCGTCACCGACCTTGCGATTGCCGTGAGGAATCCTCTCGGCCGGCTCACGTTTGCCGTCGTCAGCGCGCGGCGATGCGCAGGAAGTAGGGGCCGCTGCCTGTCGGTGAGATGCGGATGAGGTAGCTGCCAGCCTTGGTCGGCTGGAAGGCGGGCAGCACGGCAGTGCCGTCGCTGCCTGTCCGGGTTCGACCCAGCGCGTAGTACTTGCCCCCGATCAGAACCTGCGTTCGCACGATCGACGATGCGGGGAGACGAGAGACCCTGAGCCGGAAGACCTGCCGGCGCGTTCCCGCGATGGTGGCCGCCGCAGCAGCGGTACGAGCCAGGGGCTTCCCGTAGGTCAGCACCCCGGTGGTCGCGCTGGTTGCGGCCGACGGCCGGATGATCGCCGCGCTGGCTGGCCCGACGTATGCAGGGGCGCTGGAGGGGGGCGTTACGGGAGTGGTGGTCGGAACCGCGGTTGCGACGGCATCGACGGCGTTGACGAACTGGAATCCGCCGGGGACTGAGCCATTCGGCAACCACACGCGAAGTTCCTGCCAGCCCACGGTGCCGGGAGGGGTGACGAGGGAAATCGTCGCATCGTTGATGAGGGTGAACTCTGTCGCGGGCGCTCCGCCGATGACCGCACCGGTCGCGCCGGTGAAGCCCCAGCCGAGGACGAGGATGCGCGTGCCTCCGGCCGTCGATCCGGATGAGGGTCGGACCTCCTTGATGGTCCAGATGGATCCGCCACCGCCTCCGCCTGCGCTGGCGCTGCTGCTCGAACTGGTGCTGGAACCGCCGCCACTCGGCGCGGCCGGTGGAGCCGGTGCCGGAGCGGGCACCGCCGGTGTCGCTGCCACCCGCGAGCCGGGCGCGGGCCCGGTGCCGGTGCCGTTCGTGGCCAGCACGTCGATGTAGTACGTCGTGCCGTTGGTGAGACCGGTGATGGCGCAGGTCAACCCGGTCAGCGGCGAGGGCTGGCAGGTCCTGAACGGTGACGCGCCGCCGCTGGCGTCCGTCCACGCCTGCGCGGTGTACGCCGTGATGTCATCGCCACCGTTGGACGACGGAGCCAGCCAACTGACGGTGAGCGACTCTGAAGCCGGCGTCGCGGTGATGGATCGCGGCGCCGACGGCACGGTCGTGGGTGTCGTCAGCATTGTTCGGGGCGAAGTCGAGGCACCCACATTCGCGAAGTTCGCTGCGGCGACGTCGGCGTAGTAGGTGGTGCCGTTAGAGAGACTGGTGATGGTGCAGGTGAGGTCAGCGAGCGAGGCAGGTTGGCAGGTATACACGGATGATCCGCCGGTGAGGTCGGTCCATGCGGTGGCGGTGTATGACGTGATCGCGCTTCCGCCGTTCGAAACGGGGGCTGTCCAAGCGACCGTGAGTGATTCGCTCCCGACGGACGTCGTGGACATGGCGGGGGAACTTGGTGGCGCAGCGGTGAAGAGAAGTTTGTTTGGATC
>CAIVQM010000188.1 GCA_903908025.1 uncultured bacterium | reverse complement strand
GGCCATCGAGATCGACCCGCTGCTGATCGAGGCAGACAACATCTTCGAGGGCAAGAAGGTCAGCGTGGGCGACGGCGTCCTGCGCCAGCCCAAGGCCTGGCGGCACCTCTACAACCCGTTCCGTCCTTCGTGGGGCGAGCCATACGTCGAGGTGGCAGCACGCATGCACAAGGCCATCGATGCCGCCCGCGAGAAGGCACGTGGGCACGAGGCTGTTCTTGTGAGTCACCAGCTGCCGGTGTGGATCGCGCGGCTGGCCGCCGAGGACCGTCGTCTGTGGCACGACCCGCGCAGCCGCCAGTGCACGCTGGCCTCCCTGACATCGCTGACATATGACGGCGACAAGCTCGCTGCCATCACCTACACGGAGCCGTCGCGCGACCTGCTCGTCAAGGCGAGCAAGATCGCCGGAGCCTGATCCCACTCATGCTGCCTCGTCGCATCGCTGCGGCCGCCGCCGTGGCGGCGACGACCATGGTGCTGCTGACCGGATGCGGCTCCGCGTCCGAGGCATCGGGCGGTGGAACGGACAGTGGCTTCGTCGCCGGTGACGGTTCGTTGGTCGTCGTCCCTGCCGATCAACGCATCCCCGCACCGGATCTCGTCGGCGAGACGCTCGACGGATCGACCTTCCGGCTCGCCGACCATCGCGGCGAGGTGGTCGTGCTGAACGTCTGGGCATCCTGGTGCGCGCCGTGCCGCGCGGAGGCTCCCGGACTCGCTGCGCTTGCCACGGAGTACGACGGCAGGGGCGTGCAGTTTGCGGGACTCGACACCCGTGACTCAGATGTCTCCGCGCGTGCCTTCGTCGACAGGTTCGGCATCCCCTACCCCAACGTGATCGACCGCGACGGTCAGTTGCAGTTGCTGTTCGGTGACTCGCTTCCGCCTCAGGCGATCCCGTCGACGCTCGTCATCGACTCCGAGGGACGGGTCGCGGCGCGTGCACTCGGCAAGGTCAGTGAGTCCTCTCTGCGCGCGATGGTCGAGCCGTTGCTCGCAGCAAGGCCGGAGTAGTGGACGGCGTCGGCGAACTCGTTGCCAACGGTGGCCTGTGGGTGTCGCTGCCGATCGCTTTCGCGGCCGGCATCGTGGCCTTTCTCAGCCCGTGCGTGCTGCCTCTGGCGCCGGGCTATGTCTCGTATATCACTGGCCTCACTGGCGCGGAACTCGCTGATGTCAAGGGCCGGCGTTCGCAGGTGCTCGCGGGCAGCCTGCTGTTCGTGCTCGGGTTCAGTGTCGTGTTCATCAGCTACGGCGCCCTGTTCGGCGGTGCAGGATCCCTTCTGCTGCAGTACGCCGACATCATCAACCGGGTGCTCGGCGTTGTCGTGATCCTGATGGGCCTGGCATTCATCGGGGTGCTCCCCGGCCTGCAGCGCGAATACCGGTTCCATCGCATGCCGACCTGGGGAGTCGCGGGTGCGCCGGTCCTGGGTGTCCTCTTCGGACTGGGCTGGTCCCCGTGCATCGGCCCGACGCTCACCGCGGTGCAGAGCCTGGCCTTCTCGGAGGCAAGTGCGATGCGTGGTGCGCTGCTCTCCTTCGTGTACTGCCTCGGGCTGGGGCTGCCGTTCGTGCTCCTGGCGCTCGCGTTCAGCCGGATGGCGCGGACGATCGGCTGGGTCCGCCGGCACTACGTGTGGGTGATGCGCATCGGGGGCGGCATGCTGGTCGTCGTGGGCATCCTGCTGGTCACCGGACTGTGGACCGATTTCACGATCTGGCTGCGCGTCCAGGCGCCCGGATTCGAGACCGCGATATGACCGTCCCAATGGACGCTGCCGCGACCAGCCCCGAGGCGGGCCTGCCCGACGAGCCACCGCTGCCACCGCTCGGCTCGATCGGACTGTTGCGCTGGATGTGGCGGCAACTCACGAGCATGCGCACCGCACTGGTCCTGCTGTTCCTGCTCGCGATTGCGAGCATCCCCGGATCGGTGCTGCCCCAGCGCGGTACCAACCCGCTGCGCGTCGACCAGTGGCTGGAGCGGAACCCGGGGATCGGCCCAATCCTCGATCGGGCGGGCTTCTTCGATGTCTACGCGTCCCCGTGGTTCGCGGCCGTCTACCTGCTCCTGTTCATCTCGCTGATCGGCTGCGTGCTGCCGCGGATCCGTC
Organism: uncultured bacterium; assembly: GCA_903908025.1. Lineage (GTDB taxonomy): Bacteria > Actinomycetota > Actinomycetes > S36-B12 > S36-B12 > UBA10649. The sequence goes on along the minus strand of CAIVQM010000188.1, from coordinate 13,591 downwards.
AGCATGCGAAGGCCATGATGGCACCGCCACCGCCGGCGCCCCGCAGGCTGACTCGGCTGCCGGTGTCACGGGAGTTCACGAGTCCGGCCGACGGTGAAGTGCTGCTGGCGTCCGCGCACGAGTACCTACGGGGCCGCCATTGGCGGGTGCGCAGGGGTGAGTCGAGCGTTGACGGCAGCACCTGGGTTGCCGCCGAGAAGGGCTACCTGCGCGAGACCGGGAACCTCGTCTTCCATGTGGCCCTCCTCCTCGTACTGCTGGCGGTCGGCGTCGGTGGGGTCCTCGGGTGGAAGGGCAATGTCATCGTGCGCGAGGGCAATGGCTTCTCGAACACGCTGACGCAGTACGACGCGTGGGGCGGTGGGCGGTTCGTCAACCCCAATGACCTCGCTCCGTTCTCCTTCACCCTCGACACGTTCACCGTCGACTTCGAGCGCAGCGACGCGCAACGCGGCGCCCCGCGGCTGTTCGAGGCGGATGTCACGTACCGCTCGGCGCCGGATGTTGCGCCCGCGACCAGGACGATCGAGGTGAACGAACCGCTCGATGTCGCCGGAGCGAAGGTGTTCCTCGTCGGTCACGGCTACGCACCGCACTTCATCGTGCGTGACTCGACGGGCGCCGTCGTCTTCGACGACGCCGTCGTGTTCCTGCCGCAGGATGGCAACTTCACGTCCACCGGCGTCATCAAGGTCCCGGACGCTTCCCCTTCGCTCGGATTCAATGGGCTGTTCCTCCCGACGGCCGCGCGGGCCGGGTCCGGCATGGGCATCTCGACCTTCCCGGCTCCCGACAACCCCGAGGTCCTGCTGGCCGCCTTCCGCGGCGACATGGGGCTGGACAGCGGCGTTCCGCAGAGCGTCTACACGCTGGACACGTCGAAGATGGTCAAGATCGGTCTGGAGCCCCTGGTACCCGGTGGTACGTGGACGCTCCCGAACAACTCCGGCAGCATCGAGTTCACGGGGTACGAGCGCTGGGCCTCGTTCCAGATCGCCCACGACCCGGGCAAGGAGCTCGCACTCCTCTCGGCGCTGGCAGCGATCGTCGGCCTGATGCTCTCGCTGTTCGTCCGTCGGCGTCGGCTCTGGGTCAAGGTGGTCCCAGCCGCCGGGGGAGGTACTCTCGTGCAGGTCGCTGGGCTGGCCAAGACAGACTCGGCCGACCTGCCTGCCGACGTACTGGCCCTCGCGACCGCGCTGGGTGACGATGTTGATGAGCTGAGGAGCGCACCGTGACCAGCGTCCAACTCGCACAGGCGAGCAATGCGGCGGTCTACGCGTCGATGCTGACCTTGACGCTCGCGATGATCTGCTTCGCCGTGTCCTTCGCCGCCGGTCGCCGGCGCCCCGCAGCCGTTGCCGTCAGCGTCGAGTCCGTTGAGAGCCTGGGCAGCACCGCCGTCATCACGCGGACGCCCGAGGTGGCGGACCGCAGCAGCGACCCGGGCCGTCGCGCCGCGAATATCGGGATGTCGCTGACCTGGCTGGCGTTCCTCACCCTGCTGGTAGGTGTCGTCCTTCGCGGCGTATGGGCCGGCCGCGTGCCGTGGGGGAACATGTACGAGTTCTCCATCACGGCCGCCCTGGGGATCCTGGGTGTCTTCCTGGTGATGTCGATCCGTCGGGACCTTCGCTGGCTCGGCCTGTTCGTCGTCATCCCCGCTCTTCTCACCCTCGGGCTCGCGGTCACCGTCCTGTACACCGAGGCGGCCCAGCTCGTGCCCGCCCTCAAGTCGTACTGGCTGGTCATCCACGTCTCTGCTGCCATCATCTGCGCCGGCGCCTTCACGTTCGCGGCCGCCACGGCGGGTCTCTCGCTGGTGCGCAGCCGCCTCGAGCGCAAGGCCGGTACGACGGAGATCGGCGGCTGGGCCTCGCGGATGCCGACGAGCGAGCGGCTCCAGGGCCTCACCAACCGGGTCATCGCGTTCGCGTTCCCGCTGTGGACCTTCGCCGTCGTGGCCGGTGCCATCTGGGCCGAGAATGCCTGGGGACGCTACTGGGGCTGGGACCCCAAGGAGACGTGGGCCTTCATCACATGGGTCATCTTCGCGGCCTATCTGCACGCCCGCTCGACCGCTGGCTGGCGTGGCAACCGGTCGTCCTGGATCGTGATTGTCGGCTGGCTGGCATTCCTGATCAACTACTTCGGCGTGAACATCTTCGTCAACAGCCTGCACTCGTACTCAGGCATGTAACTCGCCGGCTGCGTCAGTCCGTCGGCTGCTCGCCTCGACGCCGCTGTTCCATCCGCTTGACCCAGGCATCGTCACCGAGTTGCTTCAGGAACGAAGGATCGTCATCGGGCGCGAGCGGTCCGCGCCGACGCCCGAACCGAGCCCCGGGGGAGGGCCACATCCGGCCGAGTGCGAGCCACAGCACCCCGCCGAGGAGCGGGATGAGGACGACGACGAGCAGCCACACGAACCTCGGCAGGGACCGCGTCTGCCCGCTCGGGGTGCGCAGGACGTCGATGATGAAGTAGATGTACGCGGCGACGCCGAGAAGCACACCAACGACCCTCAGCATGGCTTCCCTCCCTGTCGAGTCAGCGGTGTCCAGCCTATGTCACGGCCCTGCACCCGGATTTCGGGTCGTCGTGCTCGACGGCGTAGCGTGACGGCGTGGAATCCGCCCGCTCGTCGAAGACCCTGGCTGTCGTCGTCTACACCTTGCTGCGCATTGCGCTGTTCGTCGCGGTCTGGCTGGTGCTCGAACTGCTCACGCCGGTCCACGGGCTATGGGCCATCGTCGCGGCCATCCTGATGTCGGGAGCGATCAGCATCGTCGTGCTCGACCGGCCCCGCGGAAAGGTCGGCGTCGCCGCGGCCGGCTTCTTCGGCCGGATCAACGCCCGCATTGACGCGTCGGCGCGGGCCGAGGATGTCGACGATGCCGAGGATGAGCCCACCCCTCGGTCTTGAGGTTGGTGGCGGTTTCCGGCACCCGAAACGCCCGCAACCTCAAGACGGACGGGGGTGGGGCGTGACGGCATCAGGCGAGGGCGAGGGCCAGGCCGAGGGCCAGCCCGTAGAACAGCAGTAGCACGCCCGTCAGTTTGAGGGCCGGGATCAGCGCCGGGCCCAGAGCGCCACCGAGCACGATTCGAACAGGCCGAATCGCCAGCACGCCGGTGAGGGAAGCGACCACCACCCACGGTGAGGTGAGCAGGCCGACGCCGATCGGTATCAGGATCGCGAGGACGACGATCGTCGCGTACAGGTGCCTCGTCCGTGCGTCTCCGAGTCGCACGGCAAGAGTGATCTTGCCGGCCACCGTGTCGCCGGCGATGTCGCGGAGGTTGTTGGTGACGAGGATCGCGCAGGCGAGCAGGCCGACACCGACGGACGCGACCACATCGGGAGCCGTGATCGTCAATGTCTGCACGTATGCCGTGCCGATGACGGGTACGAGTCCGAAGAAGAGGAAGACGAAGATCTCGCCCAGTCCGGCATACCCGTAAGGGCGTGGGCCGCCCGTGTACAGCCACGCGGCCGCAATGCTGGCGGCGCCGACGAGCAGCAGCCACCACTGTCCCGTCAGCGCGACGAGGAGCAGACCGGCAATGGCACCGATGGCGAAGCAGCCGAATGCTGCGGCCTTGACCCGCGATGCCGCTGCGAGCCCCTGGCCGACCAGACGCACGGGTCCGACTCGGGCGGCGTCGGTGCCCTTGATGCCGTCGCTGTAGTCGTTGGCGAAGTTCACGCCGACCTGCAGGGCCACGGCCACGAGGAGGGCGAGAAGGACGCGCGGCAGGTCGAACGCGGCGGCCCAGGCCCCGAGCCCGGCGCCAACGGCGACGGGGGCAATGGCTGCCGGCAGAGTTCGCGGTCGCGCACCCTCTAGCCATTCGTGTGCGGTTGCCACGTCAGCCGTCTCCCTCAGGTCTCGCGGCCCACTCCTGCAGCAGCCGGCGGTCAACTTTGCCATTGGGCAGGTGCGGGAGGCGTTCCACATGGTGCACGACGGGCCGCGCATGCGCTCCGAGTTGGCGGACCACCTCCGCTTCGATGTGGGCGGCGATGGCGGGTGCCGTGTCGCGGACCTCGATGAAGGCGTGAAGCGAGGGCTCGCCCTCGGGCCGGATGACCGTGACGGCTGCCGCTGAGACGACATCGGGCAGGTCGGCGATCATGCGCTCGACGGCGTGCGGAGACACATTCACGCCGCGGATGATGACGACGTCGTCGACCCGTCCGACGATCGTCACGGTGCCGTCTGCAGCGATGGCGCCGAGGTCGGAGGTGCGGTAGCCGGCGGAGGTGAAGGTTCGGCGGGTCAGGTCGGGCTCGCCGCGGTAGCCGAGGGCAACACACGGCCCGGCGATGGTGAGCACCCCCGGCTTGCCATCCGCGGTCACGGTCACGCCCGGCAGCGGCACTCCGTCGAATACGCAGCCGCCGGCGGTCTCGGTTGCGCCGTAGGTCGTGATCACCGCGATGCCGAAGTCGCGCGCACCGGCTGCCAGCGATGGTCGCGTTGCCGCACCGCCGACGAGTACCGCCGTGCACTGCTGGAGTGCGGCTATCCCGCGATCCCCGGAGAGGAGCCGGGACAGCTGCGCCGGCACGAGGGCGACGCGGATGTCGTCGCTGTGCGTGGCTGCCGACTGCACCGCCGCCTCGAAGGCCTCCTCGGTGAACGGTCCCGCACCGCCGATGCTCGGCAGGACGACGGGCTCGCGGCCCGCGGCCAACGCGCGGACGAGCACGTTGAAGCCGCCCATCGACGTGACGGGCAGCGCCGCGATCCACTGCGGGGCGGCACCTGACCCGTTGACGACGCTCGTCATCGACGTGATCTGCGCTCCGGTCAGCAGCACGCCACGCGGCGCGCCCGTTGATCCCGATGTCGCGAGGACCGCGGCGACATCGTCGGACTCCAGGGGGAGCTGGTCGTCGTCGGGGCGGACGGCGGCGAGCAGCGACATGACGTAGTCATTCGAGACAGTGGCTGAGACCGTGGGGATCGGCGCGATCGCGGGACCGCTGCCATCGAGGGCAGCGACAAGTGCGGGAAGCAGTCGTGCAGGACCGTCGGTCCCCGGTGGAACGGGGACGCGGGCAAGGACCTTGGCAGCGGACATCGCGATGAGCGTAGGGCGATAGGTTTCGGTCCATGGACACCCGTACCCGCTACGTGCTCCCACCTGTCGCCCCGGAGGGCTCCCCGGCCCTCACGGATCCGTCGCACTCGTCGATGCGCCCCGGCTGCGAATGGCGCTCTGAGGGAGAGTTCGGCGACATCCGGTACGAGTTGTCCACCGGTGATGCCGAGGGCATCGCGAAGATCACGATCAACCGCCCGCATAAGCGCAATGCCTTCCGTCCGCAGACCCTCTTCGAACTGCAGGATGCCTTCAACCGTGCGCGTGACGACGACTCCGTCGGCGTCATCCTCCTCACCGGCCAGGGCGATTTGGCCTTCTGCAGCGGCGGCGATCAGGTCATCCGCGGAAACGACGGCTATATCGGCGACGACGAGATCGCCAAGAAGGGCATCGGCCGCCTCAACGTCCTCGACCTGCAGATTCAGATCCGCCGCACACCCAAGCCGGTCGTCGCGATGGTCGCGGGCTACGCGATCGGCGGCGGACACGTGCTGCATGTGGTGTGCGATCTGTCGGTCGCTGCCGACAATGCGCGCTTCGGCCAGACCGGACCGATGGTCGGATCATTCGACGGCGGCTACGGTTCGGGGTTGCTCGCGCGCATTATCGGCCAGAAGCGGGCCCGCGAGGTCTGGTACACCTGCCGCCAGTACGGCGCCGCGCAGGCGTACGACTGGGGCCTGGTCAACGAGGTCGTGCCGATCGAGGATCTCGAGGTTGCCACGGTCGACCTGGCTCTGGAGATGCTCGACATGTCACCGCTCGCTCTGCGGATGCTCAAGGCATCGCATAACGCGGCCGACGATGGCCTCGCCGGCATTCAGCAGCTTGCGGGCGACGCGACTCTCCTGTTCTACATGACCGAGGAGGCGCAGCACGGCCGCGATGCCTACAAGGAGAAGCGCAAGCCGGACTTCCGGCAGTTCCCGAAGCGGCCGTGACCAGGGACATCGACTGATGCCGACGGCGGATCCGCTGCTGCAGGTACTGCTGGAGGCGGCTGTTCCGTTCGCCCTCCCGCTTCGCCGCCACTTTCGCGGCATCGACGTGCGCGAGGGCATGCTGATCAGAGGCCCGAACGGCTGGGGTGAGTTCGCGCCGTTCGACGACTACTCCGCCGCCGCCGCGTCACGCTGGCTCGACAGCGCGATCGAGGCGGCCTTCGGGCAGTGGCCCGCGGCCCTCCGATCGTCGGTCGAGGTGAACGCGATCATCCCGGCCCTCGAGTCCGGTGACGCGGCGGCGCTTGCCCGCGAGGCGGTACTCGACAACGGCTGCCGCACCATCAAGGTGAAGGTGGGGGCCGACCTCGCTGACGACGAGGCCCGCGTGGCCAGCATCCGCGACGTCCTCACCACCACGCTGGGCCGTGGCAACGGCGCCATCCGCATCGACGCCAACGGCGCCTGGGACGTCAAGCGGGCAGCGGCAGCGCTGCGCCGACTCGGCGCCTACGGCATCGAATACGTCGAGCAGCCATGCAGCACGGTGGCGGAATTGCGCGAACTGCGTGGCCTGACCGATGTGCCGATCGCTGTCGACGAGACCATCCGCACTGCTGCAGATCCGCAGGGAATGCGGGTGCGGGAGTTCGCCGATCTCGCCATCGTGAAGCCAGCACCGCTCGGTGGTGTGGCGACCACCCTCCGCGTCGTCGACGAACTCGACGTGCCGGTCGTCGTCAGTGGATCACTCGACTCGTCCATCGGCCTCGATGTCGCGCTGGCCGCTGCTGCGGCCCTTCCCGAGCTGCCGTTCGCCTGCGGCTTCGGCACGGGTGCCCTGCTCGAAGCCGACCTGGTGGAGGTGTCGCGCATCCCGTTCGAGGGCCGGCTGCTGGTCGGGCGCACGCTGCCGGACCTGCCGGCCCTGCTGGCGGCCCGTGACCGGCTGAGTGACGAGCGGGCCGTCTGGTGGCGTGGCCGCCTGACCACGGCCTGGGCGGCTGGCTCGGAACAGCGAAGCGGGTCGCTGGTGTCGGATGCTTCGTGAAAGGGTGACCCCGTGAATCCCTCGACGGCCCAGGCGACCGTGATGGTCGACGAGTTCCTCCGCTGTGGCGTGACCGATGCCGTTCTGTCACCCGGGTCGCGGTCGACGCCGCTGGCGATGGCGCTGGCAGTGGCCGAGGCGCGCGGTGAGATCGTCCTGCATGTCCGGCTCGACGAGCGTTCCGCCGGGTACCTCGCGGTGGGCATCGCCAAGGTCACCGGTGTCCCGGCGATCGTTGTCACCACATCGGGTACGGCGGCCGTCAACCTGCATCCGGCGATCGTTGAGGCCGACCAGTCGGGGATCCCGCTGATCGCTGTCACGGCCGACCGGCCCCCGCAGTTGCGCGGGATCGGCGCGAACCAGACCATCCGGCAGTCGTCGGTATACGGCGGCGATGTCCGGCTCGCCGTCGACATGGCCACCGCCACCGAGCAGCCGGGTCAGGTTCGCTACTGGCGCTCCACCATCGCGCGTGTCGTTGCTGCCTCGACCGATGCGGTGCGCCCGGGACCGGTTCACGTCAACGTGCCCTTCGCTGATCCCCTCGTGCCGGACGGCGAACTCGAGTGGGTCGAGAGTCTCGACGGCCGACCCGATGGCCGGCCCTGGACGGCCGACTCGCGGCTCGTCGCCGGGATGAGCACGCCGCTCGACGACGTCCTCGACGCGCTGCTCGACGACGAGCGCGTGCCTGCGCGGGGCATCGTCGTCCTCGGCGATCACGACGAGACCGACTCGATCGAACTCGCCGATGAGCTGGCCGATGCACTCGGCTGGCCGGTTATCGCCGAGCCGAGCGGCAACGGCGCCGGGTGCACCACTGCGCTTTCCCACGGGCCGCTACTCCTGGCCGACGCGGCATTCTCCGACGAGCACATCCCCGAGATCGTCGTGACCGTCGGACGTGTCGGGCTCAACCGATCCGTGCTGCGGATGATCGGTCGGGCCGGGCTGCATGTCGCTGTTGACTCGCGGCCCGAGTGGAGTGACCCGACCCGCACGGCCGATGTCGTTCTGGCGTCGGTGCCGCTCGCGCCGGGGGAGGCCGAAGTCGACGATTCGTGGCTGGAGTCGTGGCAGCGCGCTGACGTGCTTGCCGCTGCGGCTGTCGAGACCGCCCTCTTCTCGGCGGATGATGCACTGACCGGCATGCACGTCGCACGTATCACGGCGACTGCGGTCCCGGACGGTGGCCTGCTGTTCGTCGGGGCCTCGTGGTCCGTGCGCCACGTCGGATCCTTTGCCGCGAACACCGTTCGAGATGCCGTGATCATGGGCAACCGTGGCACGTCCGGTATCGATGGCTGCGTGTCGAGCGCATGGGGTGCGGCCGCGGCACTTCAGCGTGCGGGTGGTGCCGGCGCACTCGCCCTGATGGGTGACCAGACGTTCATTTACGACGCCAACGGCCTGCTTGCGCCAGCCGACGAGGAGCGTCCCGACCTCGTCATCGTCGTGTCCGACAACGACGGCGGCGGCATCTTCTCCTCCCTCGAGCAGGGAGCACCGACCCACGCCGAGACGTTCGAGCGGGTGTTCGGCGTCCCCCTGGGCATCGACCTCGTCGCCCTGGCGGGCTCGTCGGGGATTCCTGCCGTCGTTGCGTCCACCGCCACCGAGCTTGTCGCCGCCATCGACGATGCGGTGGGTACCGGCGGGGTTCGGGTCGTCGTCGCACGCACCTGCGAACGCGAACGTGAGGCGGAGATCCTCGTGAACGTGCAGAGGGCGGTCGGCGAGGCCCTCGGTTCGGCGTAGCGTGTGGTCATGGCCGCCGACTCCTCCAAGCGCGATCGGGTGCTGGCGGCCGCAGCTGAGGTGTACTCGGAGAAGAGCATCGCCCTCGCCGGACGGCATGACATCGCCGAGGCGGCCGACGTCCCGCTGCGAGCGGTCACTGAGGTCGGTCGCCACCGGGTCGACCTGCTGCGCGAGGTTGTGGAGCAGCTGCCCTTCCCGCCTGTCGCTGAACATCTAGCAGCCCAGGCGGCGCATCCGAGCGAGCCGGCGCTGCAGGCGTTGCTCCGCGCCGCGCGCGATGTCCTCGGCGATCCCGGTGCGGCGTGGGATCCGCTGGAGTTGCAGGCGATCGTCGCCGCGCCTTACGACGAGCCGATCCGTCAGGTAGTCGTCGACCGGCTCAACAATCGCTGGGATGCCGCGCAGGAGGTCGTGCGCCAATTGCGGGGTGGGGAGGCGGATGCCGACGAAGCGTTCGGCGACGAGGCGGCCGCCCTGCACCTCATCGCCGTCGGCCTGGGTCTGGCGATGCTGGCGCCGCTGTCGGAGCGATGGAGCGATGCCCGTTCCTGGACCGCGCTCGCTGCCCGCCTGCTCGAGGCGCTCGTTGCGGTCGACGCCGACGAGGGTGAGGGCGAGCACGCGCGCTGGCGTGCGCGGGTGACGATGCCGGGCAGTCCTTCGGCGATGGCCCGGCTACTGCGGGTGCTGTCCCTGCTCGATGTGCATGTCGTGAGTCTCTTCACGGCGCAACTTCCAGAAGGACGTCAGCTCGTCGACCTGTTCCTGTCGGCGCCAACGGCACTCGAACGAGCAACCCTCGCGCATGGCATGTCATCGGTCGGATCCGACGTGATCCTCGCGCGCGGTATCGACGAAGACGCAGGCGACGTTGCCACGCGTGTCCTGCATCTGAGCACGCGGCTCGCACAGCATCCGGAGGCGGCACCGAAGGCGGCGGCCGACCTCGTGCTCGCTGACGCGTGGGAGGTCACGACCGCCGCCGAGGGCGACGACGATTCGGCGTTCGTGCTGCGGCTGCAGTGGACTCCCGAGCTGCATGTGGTTCTTCGACGCACTCGAGCTGCGTTCACGCGCACCGAGCAGACGCGGGCGTCCGCGCTGCTGGCACTTGTGGCGGCGCTGTCGGAGGCGCGCGGTGAGTCCGATGGCTTCGGCTGGCGCGAGACGCTGGCCGACGGGCGACCCGTGACGGTTCGCCTCGGTCGACCGCAGGACACCGAGGGCGTGGAGGCGCTGCACGAGCGCTGCTCGCCGGCCTCGCGCTACCAGCGCTACTTCACGCCGATGAATGAGTGGCGCGAGGACAACCTGCGTCGCATCTCCGGCGGCCATCGGGGTGCGACGCTGGTGGTCACCGATCTGCGCGAGGAAATCATCGCGCTGGGCAACGTGTTCCCGCTCGGACCTCAGTCGACTGACACCGCAGAGATCGCCGTCATCGTCGACGACGCATGGCAGGGCTCGGGTGTGGGCATGCTGCTGACGCTGAGGCTTGTCGACGTCGCGCGTCGCATGGGCTTCACCGAGCTGATCGCCTATGTGCTCGCGGACAACCGGGCGATGCGCGGGCTGCTGGCGGCGACCGGGCTGACGTGGGTGCCGAGTGCCGCGCACGATCTCGGCTCGTCGGTCGTCAGCCTCTCCGCCCAGATCTGACCAACCTTCGCGAGGGTTGGTCAGGCGAGTTCGAGGGCGTCGCGGATCGGCACGAGCTTCGCGACGGACTCGGCCAGTTCGTCCGCAGGGTCGGAACCGGCGACGATCCCGCAGCCTGCAAACGAGCGCACCTGGCCGAGCTCGGTGTCGACAGTGGCACAGCGCAGGGCGATGCCGAACTCGCCATCGCCATGTCGATCGAACCAACCGACGGGTCCGGCGTAGCGGCCGCGGTCCATGCCCTCGATCTCACGGATGACCGACAGGGCCCGCTCGGTTGGGGTGCCGCACACAGCCGCGGTGGGGTGCAGGGATGCAGCTAGCGCGAGCACGGTTGCGGAGTCGGCCAGTCGCCCGGTGACGTCGGTGGCAAGGTGCTGGACGTTGGCCAGTTCGAGCACATGCGGATGACTCGGGACGTCGAGATCGGTGCAGTGCGCGGCCAGTGCCTTCGCCACGGAGTGCACCGCGTACTCGTGCTCCTCGGTGTCCTTGTCGCTGCTCAGCAGGGCGCGCGCGAGGCCCGCGTCAGTGCGGTCGTCGCCGCGCCGGCGCACCGTGCCCGCGAGGACGCGACTGGTGACCAGGTCGCCCGTGCGTCGGACCAGCAACTCAGGTGTCGCGCCGATGAGATCCCCGACACTGAACGTCCAGCACGACGGGTAGGAAGCAGCCAGCCGGAGGAGCAGATGGCGACGGTCGAGTGGTCCCTCGACGTTCGCGACCACATCGCGCGCGAGCACGACCTTGTCGAGTTCGCCGGCCTTGATGCGGCGCACGGCCTCGGCCACCGACTGCTGCCATTCGATGGCGGTCCTGCTGCCCTCCGACCAGGTCAGCGAGTGGGGCTGCTCCGGCACGGACGCGGGCGGCAGAGTTGGCCGCATCCCCGGCTCACGGCCGATGACCGTGACCCACGCTTGGCCTGCGCGTCGTCCGACGATCACCTGCGGCACGATCACGATCGAGGAGCCACTCTCCGGGTCGAACGAGAACGAGCCGAAGGCGACGGGGCCGGTGCCGGGCATGCTCACCGTGTCGTCGATCTCAAGGGATGCGCACAGGGTCGACCACCAGCGCTGGGTGCGGCTGAAGCGCTCGTTGCCGCGAACCTCGAGACGCGCGGCGACACCCCAGCCGATCAGTCCTTCGCCGCCTCGCACCCAGGCGACCGGGTCGGTCTGGGGCAGGCGGGCGAGAAGTTCGACGGGATCGGCGATCGGGCGCGTGGTGACGAACATTCGCTCGTGGGAGGGCTCTGCTCCGAGGGGAGTGGGCACCGCGGACGAGGTCACCGGTAGAGCCTAGGGCGACTCCGGTCAGGCGGCATGCCCGATGGGGTGGAAGGATCGCGCCGTGTCCCGCGCAGATCTCGATAAGGCCCCCATGGACGTCGCGGCGATGTTCGACGACGTTGCCGAGCGCTATGACCTGACCAACGACGTCCTGGCCCTGGGTCAGACGCGTCGCTGGCGCACGGCCGTCCTTGAGGCGGTGGCGCCCAAGCCGGGGGAGCGGATCCTCGACCTCGCTGCGGGCACCGGAACGTCGAGCGTGCCCTTCTCCAAGGCCGGTGCCGTGGTCGTCCCGACCGACTTCTCCCTTGGGATGCTGGAGGTGGGCAAGCGCCGTCAGCCCTTCCTCCCGTTCGTGGCGGGTGACGGAATGAACCTGCCGTTCCGCGACGAGGCTTTCGACGCTGCCACGATCTCGTTCGGACTCCGCAACATCAACGACCGCATGGCCGGCCTGCGTGAGCTGCTCCGGGTGGTGCGCCCCGGTGGCCGACTCGTGGTCTGCGAGTTCTCGTCGCCAACGTGGTCGCCCTTCCGCACGGTCTACAGCGAGTACCTGATGAAGGCGCTGCCCGCGGTCGCTCGGCGCACGTCGTCCAACCCGGATGCCTACGTCTACCTTGCCGAATCGATCCGCGCCTGGCCCGATCAGGAGGCCCTGGCGGCCGACCTCGTGGCCTGCGGCTGGGGGCGCGTTCAGTGGCGGAATCTGTCGGGCGGGATCGTCGCCCTGCATCGGGCCGTGCGCCCCGACGGGGTGTGATGGCGTCCCTGCCTGCCCACTATGCTTTCACCGGTCGTGAAGTGATTCACAAACGCGCAAACCGTGAGGAGATCCGGGCTTGAACGTCTACACCCCGATCCTCGTTCTTGGCCTGCTGGCCCTGCTCTTCGCCGTTTTCTCCGTGACGGCGGCGTCGTTCACCGGGCCCAAGCGCTACAACCGCGCCAAGTACGACGCCTACGAGTGCGGTATCGAGCCGACGCCGCAGCCCATCGGCGGCGGACGGTTCCCCGTGAAGTACTACCTGACCGCGATGCTCTTCATCGTGTTCGACATCGAAATCGTGTTCCTGTACCCGTGGGCGGTGGCATTCGACCAGCTGGCGATGTTCGGCCTGATCGAGATGTTCCTGTTCATCATCACCGTCCTTGTCGTCTACGCCTACGTGTGGCGTCGACGCGGACTCGAGTGGGACTGACGGAGTAGCTGATGGGACTCGAGGAAGCACTACCGTCTGGCGTCCTTCTCACCACGGTGGAGAAGTTCGCTGGCTATGCCCGAAAGGGCTCGCTGTGGCCGGCGACATTCGGCCTGGCCTGCTGCGCCATCGAGATGATGGCCGCGGGCGGTCCACGCTTTGACATCGCCCGCTATGGCATGGAGGTCTTCCGCGCCTCGCCGCGCCAGGCCGACCTCATGATCGTCGCCGGTCGGGTGAGCCAGAAGATGGCGCCCGTCCTGCGTCAGATCTACGACCAGATGCCCAATCCCAAGTGGGTCATCTCGATGGGCGTCTGTGCATCGAGCGGCGGCATGTTCAACAACTACGCGATCGTCCAGGGCGTCGACCACGTCGTGCCTGTCGACATCTACCTCCCCGGCTGCCCGCCGCGGCCGGAGATGCTGTTCGACGCGATCCTCAAGCTGCACGACAAGATCCAGGACACCAAGCTCGGCGCGAACCGACGCGCGGAGGTCCTCGAGCTCGAGGCCGCCGCGCTGGTCGCCCCCGCCACCCTCGAGATGAAGGGCCTCATGCGAT
>CAIVQM010000187.1 GCA_903908025.1 uncultured bacterium | reverse complement strand
CGCCGCTGCGGCCCATCGACCCGTCGGCGATGACATGCACGTAACGTCCACCAGACTCGTCCAGGTAGTCGCGACGCGCGGCCGCCACATCGGCGATGGCGCTCGCCATCGGCACGCGCACGCCCATGACATCGGCAGTGGTGTGTGATGCGCCGCCGCCGAATCCGACAAGAACGCCCGCGGCGCCAGTCCGCATGAGATGCAGCGCTGCCTGGTGAGTCGCACATCCTCCGACGATGACCGGCGCATCGAGCTCATGGATGAACTGCTTGAGGTTCAACGGTTCGCCCGCGGACGAGACATGCTCAGCGGACACGGTCGTCCCGCGGATCACCACGATGTCGGCACCCGACTGCGATGCCAGGGGCGCCAATCGAGCCGCTCCCTGCGGCGAGGTCGCGACGGCCACGACGATTCCGGCAGCCTTCATGTCGGCGATACGCGCCGCAACCAGGTCGGCATCCACCGGGCGTGCCGCGTAGAGATCCTGCATTCGGGGCGTGACGGCCGCGGCGTCCAGCCCCGCGATCTCTGCGAGCAGGGGTTCCGCATCCTCGTACCGACCCCACAGGCCCTCGAGGTTCAGGACCGCGAGCATGCCGAGCCCGGATAGCGCGACCGCACTGGCGGGCGACACAACCGAGTCCATCGGAGCCGCCAGGATGGGTGTGTCGAAGCGGTAGGCATCAATCGTCCACGCAGTGGAGACGGCCTCGGGATCTCGCGTCCGCCGGCTCGGCGCGATCGCGACCTCGTCAAGGGAGTAGCCGCGACGCGCGCGCTTGGCGCCGCCGATCTGAATATCGGTCACGAACTTCTACCGTCCTGAGTAGTTGGGCGCTTCGATGGTCATCTGGATGTCGTGCGGGTGGCTCTCGCGCAGACCAGCAGATGTGATGCGGACGAACGAGCCCTTCGCGTGCAGTTCGGCCATCGTCTGTGCACCCGAGTAGCCCATGGCCGCACGGAGTCCACCGACCAACTGGTGGGCCACGGCACCCAGCGGGCCCCGGTAGGCGACCATGCCCTCGATGCCCTCCGGTACCAGCTTGTCGTCGCTGAGCACGTCGTCCTGGAAGTAGCGGTCCTTGCTGTAGGAGCGCGCTTCCCCACGAGACTGCATCGCGCCAAGGGATCCCATGCCGCGGTAGGACTTGAACTGCTTGCCGTTGACGAAGACAACGTCACCCGGTGCCTCCTCGCAGCCAGCAAGGAGCGAGCCGAGCATCACCGTGTCCGCACCCGCGACGAGGGCCTTGGCGATGTCTCCGGAGTACTGCACTCCGCCGTCACCAATGACGGGAACTCCGGCCGGATGGCACGCGAGCGACGCCTCGTAGATTGCCGAGATCTGAGGCACGCCGACGCCGGCAACTACTCGAGTAGTGCAGATCGAGCCTGGCCCGACGCCGACCTTGACGCCGTCGGCGCCCGCATCGACAAGTGCCTGTGCACCGGCCCGGGTCGCCACGTTGCCGCCGACCACGTCGACGGTCGACTGACGCTTCAGCAGGCGGACCATGTCGATGACGGCACGGGAGTGCCCATGTGCTGTGTCGACGATGAGGAAGTCCACCCCGGTTTCGATCAGGGTCCTCGCCCGCTTCTCTGCATCCGCGCCGACGCCTACGGCCGCACCGACCACAAGTCGCCCGCTGGCGTCCTTCGTCGCGTGCGGGTACTTGTCGGCCTTGACGAAGTCCTTCACCGTGAACAGCCCCTGCAGTCGGCCATCGGAGTCCAGTAACGGAAGCTTCTCCACCTTGTGCCGCGCGAGAAGGGCGAGCGCATCGTCAGGGCTGATGCCCACCGGAGCCGTTACGAGCGGCATCGGCGTCATGACTTCGCGCGCGGGCCGACTCATGTTGTCCTCGAAGCGCATATCACGGTTGGTGACGATGCCCAGCAGCACACCGGTCTCGTCGACAACGGGCACGCCCGAGATGCGGTAGCGACCGCAGAGCCGGTCGACGTCCTCGAGGGTGGCGTCCGGCAGGCAAGTGACGGGGTTGTTGACCATGCCGGCCTCGGAACGCTTCACGAGATCGGCCTGTGTGGCCTGCGCCTCGATCGACAGGTTGCGATGCAGCACCCCGACGCCACCCTGTCGCGCCATCGCGATGGCCATCCGCGCCTCCGTGACGGTGTCCATCGCGCTGGAGACCAACGGAAGCTGCACGGCGATATTGCGGGTCACCCACGAGGCGGTGATGACCTCACTCGGCACGACATCGGACTCCGCAGGCACCAGCAGGACATCGTCGAACGTGAGGCCGAGATATCCGAACTTCTCGGGCACGCCGTCGAACGCGAGGGCATCGGACAGGGGGCGGGGCTCCATGGACTCTCCGGCAGGCACGCGTGGTGGGGACGGCAGGGCAACCCCCCAAGGCTACCCGCCGACGGCGCGTGCGATTCGGTCGACGGTGTCCGTGAGGTCGTCCACCCGGATGACCCCGTCCGGCATTGGCCCGGTGCCGGCACGCCAGCCGGGGCCGCCAACGATGATCGTTGCCGCCGGACGGACGACGGGCAGCAGATCGAGCACGGCTGGATCAGCGGAAGCAGGCATGTGGGCCCACAGGAAGACGACTCCCGGACCGAGGCGCTGGACGGCACTCGCGAGGGCACTCGCGGGCAGGCTTGCCCCCAGCACGCGCGACCCGATGCGTCGCTCGGCCAGCGCAGCTGCGACCGCCCACAGCGCCAGGGCGTGCAACTCATCCGGAGCGCAGGCAAGCAGGACGGCTCTGCTGTTCAGCGGCGACGGCGCGGAACGGATGCTGCCCGCCAATGCGTCCTGGACGGCAGCACTCAGGATGTGTTCCACCTCAATGCCTTGGCCGGTCGCGTTCCACTGCTCACCGACCCCGGCCATGACAGGCACGACGAGGTAGTTCCAGGTCCAGACGACACCACGGCGCTCGAGGGTCTCGGACAGGATCGCAATGCAGGCAGCCGTGTCGAGGGCTTGGGCCGCGCGGGCCAGCCCACGTGCGGCAGGTCCGCCACCGGGCAGGGCCACGACACGCCCTCCGCCGGCCCGAGCAGCGGACGTCGGCCGCACCTCGACCGGACGCACTCCGGGAAGTCCCTGAGTTACCGGCACCAGGTCGCCGTCGGCGAACACCCGCTCGCGAGCCGACCGGGCAGCATCCGCCGGTGGGATTCCAACCATCACCAGTTGGCGCATGTAGTCGAGGCGGGCCAGATCCTCCGATGTGTACCTTCGGTGGGACCCGGGTCGATGCTCGCTGGGGCCCAGGCCGTACCGCCGGTCCCACGTGCGCAGCGTGGCCGGGGCCACCCCCATCCGTCGAGCCACCGTCGAGACGGTCAATGACAACTCGTCCGGCAGTCGCTCAGTTGCCTCCTCGCCGCTCACGGAGACATTGTCGAACGCCGCAGGCCGATGCGCGAGTCGGATTGCTGGTTCTCGCCCTCGACGAAGCTCTCGACCGTAGGGACTTGACCAACCTATGCAACGCTTTGTATGGTCGGATTATCCGAAGTGTCCAGCAGCGATTCCCCGAAAGGCAGATCCCCCATGGCTGACGTCTCCCGGCTCCCCGGCCCGAATGCGGACTTCTGGGACTGGCAGCTAGACGGTGCCTGCCGGGGCGAGGATCCGAGCCTGTTCTTCCATCCTGACGGCGAGCGCGGCCCGGCCCGTGAGTCCCGCGAGGCGGCTGCCAAGTCCATCTGCGCGGGCTGCCCCGTTCGCACCCTGTGCGCGGACCACGCCCTCGAGGTCAAAGAGCCTTACGGCGTCTGGGGCGGCATGTCCGAAGATGACCGCGAGGTCGCCTACCGCCGTCAGCGCTACTCCCGGGTCTCCTAGCCCGACCCTGGCCCAACCATCCCCGCCGGTCTTGAGGTTGGGGGCGGTTCG
>CAIVQM010000186.1 GCA_903908025.1 uncultured bacterium | reverse complement strand
CCCCCACAGCCCGCCCCTCAACGGCTGTGATTGTGCGCAGAGCGACCCGACGCGAGAGAGTGGCGTCATGAGAGTTGCAATCACCGGTGCATCCGGCCTGATCGGTACCGCCCTTGTCCCCCACCTTCGGTCCGTCGGCCACGACGTCCAGCGGCTGGTGCGTCGCCCCGCGGCGGCGCCCGACGAGATCAGCTGGGACCCGAAGGCCGGCACAGTCGACCTCGATGCCCTCCAGGGCGTCGACGGCGTGATCCACCTCGCCGGTGCCGGCGTCGGCGACCACCGCTGGACCGATGACTACAAGCGCGAGATCCTCGACAGCCGCGTCGACGGCACTCACACGATCACCCAGGCGATGATCGCCCTGGACCCCAAGCCCCGCGTGCTCGTCTCCGCCTCGGCCATCGGCTGGTACGGCGACACCGGCGACCGAGAGGTCGACGAGACCACACCCGCCGGCAGCGGCTTCCTCGCCGACGTGGTCCGTGCGTGGGAGGCCGCCGCGTCCCCCGCAGCCGACCACGGCATCCGCGTCGTTCACCCCCGCACCGGCCTGGTCGTCTCCGGTGACGGCGGCGCGTGGGCACGCATGTTCCCGCTGTTCAAGTTCGGCCTCGGCGGCAAGCTCGGCAGCGGCAGCCAGTACTGGTCGTGGATCTCCCTGCGCGACGAGGTCTGCGCCCTGCAGTTCCTCCTCGAGCAGGATCACCTCAGCGGCCCCGTCAACCTCACCGGTCCGACCCCGCTCACGAACGCCCAGATCACGTCTGTCATGGGCTCGGTGCTCGGTCGTCCGACGATCCTGCCCGCCCCGGCCTTCGCCCTGAAGGCCGTCCTCGGCGAGTTCTCCACCGAGGTGCTCGGCAGTTCGCGGGTCATGCCGCGCGTGCTGGAGCAGTCGGGCTTCGTCTTCCAGGACCCCACCGCCGAAGACGCCATCCGCACCGCACTGGCATCCTGAGCCGGTGACGCAGCAGCACGACGTTGTCGTGATCGGGGCCGGCCTCGCCGGTCTCGCTGCCGCGCGCCAACTGGCCATCCACGGTGTTGACGTTGTCGTGCTGGAGGCTGGTGACGACGTCGGTGGCCGCGTGCGCACCGATCGGGTCGACGGCCTCCTGCTCGACCGGGGCTTCCAGCTCTACAACCCGGCCTACCCAGAAGCAGCTCGCGTCCTCGACCACGATGCCCTCGACCTGCGCGCGCTGGTGCCCGGCGTGGTGGCGCAGACCGACCGCGGCCCGGTGCGCCTCGCCGATCCGCGCAAGCGGCCGCAGTGGGCGGCCGACGCCGTCTCCGGACGGTCCGGACGCCTCAGCGGCAAACTGCGCTTCGCCTGGTACGCCTGGCAGGCATCGCGAACACCCGCTCGCGCACTCGAGGAGCAGCCCGACATGCCCGCCGACGTCGCCCTGCTCGGCGCGGGCGTCGATCCGGTGTTCCTCGAGACGGTGCTGCGGCCCTTCCTCAGCGGGGTGTTCCTGGAGGACCGGCTCGCAACGTCCAAGCGCTTCATGGACCTCGTGCTCACGAGCTTCGTCACGGGCGCGCCCTCGGTGCCGGCGCGCGGCATGCAGTCGATCCCCGAGCAGCTGCATGACGCACTGCCGCCGGGCACCGTCCGCTGCAACACCCACGTGTCCTCCGTGACCGATGGCGTCGTGCGCAGCGACGCCGGTGAGGTGCACGGCCGGGCCGTCATCGTGGCTACCGACCCGATGGCCGCCGTCGACCTGCTGCCCGGCCTGCACGTGCCCGCCGGTCGCGACGTCACGACCTGGTACTTCCTGGCGGACGGCGATCCCGCCCTGCTCACGAGCGGAGAGTCGATCCTCGTCGTCGACGGCCGCGGGCGCGGTCCGCTTGTCAACGCCGTCGTCCTGACCTCAGCAGCACCGTCATATGCCTCGGGTGGCCGGGTGCTCGTGTCGGCGTCCGCACTTGGACTGCACGAAGGTGCCGAGGCAGAGACCGCCGTGCGCAATCACCTCGCGCAGCTGTACGGCGTCGGCACCAAGGGCTGGGAGCGGGTGGCGACGTACCCCATCCGCTACGCGCTGCCGGCGATGATGCCGCCGCTCGAGGTCCGTCGTCCGGTCGCCCTCGGCGAGTGGCTGTTCGTCGCGGGCGATCACCGCGACACCGCGTCGATCCAGGGCGCGATGGTCAGCGGCCGTCGCGCCGCGGATGCCGTCCTCACCCACCTCGGCGTCTCCCCCCTTCGTTGAGAGCGCACACGTCGCCCCGTCCGGAGCCGGAAAAGGGCGACGCCTGCGCATTCAACGAACGGGGTTAGGGTTGGCGACGTGACCGCGCCAGCCGAAACCGCGCCAGCGGGAGCCGTCGCGCTAGACCACCCGGCCACGCAACCGACCGGGCTCGCCGTCGAGCATGTCGGCTTCGGCGCAGACGCCGTCGACTACCAGTCGGCCTGGGACCTGCAGCGCCGGGTGCACGCCGATGTCGCCGCAGGCCGCGCCGCCAACACCGTCCTCCTGCTCGAGCACCAGCCCGTCTACACCGCCGGCCGCCGCACGGAGGCCTTCGAGCGGCCATCGGACGGCACGCCCGTCGTTGATGTGGATCGCGGCGGCAAGATCACCTGGCACGGCCCCGGCCAACTGGTCGGCTACCCGATCGTGCGCCTCCCGAGCCCGATGGACGTGGTCGCGCATGTGCGCCGCATCGAGGCGATGCTGATCGACGTGTGCGCCAATCTCGGCGTCACCACGGCACAGGTCAGCGGACGCAGCGGTGTCTGGGTGCCCGCCGACGATCGCGGCCCCGACCGCAAGGTCGCGGCGATCGGCATCCGGGTGTCCGAGGGCGTCACGATGCACGGCTTCGCCCTCAACTGCGACAACGACCTCGCGTGGTTCGACCGCATCGTCCCGTGCGGCATCGTCGATGCTGAGGTGACGACCCTGTCGCGCGAACTCGGCCGAGATGTCCCCGTCACCGAGGCGCTGCCGCTGGTCGAGAGCCGCCTTGGGATGATCGTCGAGTGGTAGACCCCGATGGCCGCCGCCTCCTGCGCATCGAGGCCCGCAACGCCGCTGTTCCGATCGAGCGCAAGCCCGAGTGGATCCGCACGCGCCTGAAGACCGGCCCGCAGTTCATCGAGATCCAGGCCCTCGTCAAGGCCGAGGGCCTGCACACGGTGTGCCAGGAGGCCGGCTGTCCCAACATCTACGAGTGCTGGGAGGACCGCGAGGCCACCTTCCTCATCGGCGGCGAGCAGTGCACCCGGCGTTGCGACTTCTGCCAGATCGACACCGGCAAGCCCGCCCCACTCGACCGCGACGAGCCACGACGGGTCGCCGAGTCGGTGCAGAAGATGGGCCTGCACTACGCCACCGTCACAGGTGTCGCCCGCGATGACCTACCCGACGAGGGCGCGTGGCTGTACGCCGAGACCGTGCGGCAGATCCGCACACTCAACCCCGACACCGGTGTCGAGGTCCTCATCCCCGACTTCTCCGGCAAGCCGGAACTTCTCGGCGAGGTGTTCGACGCCGCTCCGGCGGTGCTCGCGCACAACGTCGAGACCGTGCCGCGCCTGTTCACGCGCATCCGCCCGGCCTTCCGGTACGAGCGCAGTCTCGATGTCATCACGCAGGCCCGCGCCGCCGGACTCGTCACCAAGAGCAACCTCATCCTCGGTATGGGCGAAGAGATCGACGAGGTCCACCAGGCACTGCGCGACCTGCATGACGCTGGCTGCGACCTCGTCACCATCACCCAGTACTTGCGGCCGAGCGCGCGTCATCACCCCGTCGAGCGCTGGGTGCGACCAGAGGAGTTCGTCGACCTCGCGACGTATGCAACCGAGATCGGATTCGCCGGCGTGATGAGCGGACCCCTCGTGCGCTCGAGTTACCGCGCCGGTCGCCTCTACGCCCAGGCCGTAGGTGCTCGGACGGACACGACGGCGTGACCATCCGAATCGTCGCCCTGAACATCTGGCCCGCAGACGCACCGACACCGCTGGCGGTGGACGAGATCGTCCTCGACTGGGGCGGCCCGGTCGGGGATCGGCACTACGGCGAGACGATGTCATCGGACACTCGGCAGAAGCAGGCCTTCGCGCGCGGCACGACGATTCGCAACCACCGCCAGGTCAGCATCGTCGACGACGCGGAGCTCGCCATGATCGCGACGACCCTCGGTGTCCGAGCAATTGCCCCCGGCCTGATCGCCGACAACATCTGCACGACCGGCATCCCCGACCTGACGGCCCTGCCGCGGATGACCCGCCTGCTCTTCGAGGGCGGTGCCGTCCTGATGACGGGTGGGGAGAACTACCCCTGCACCATCGCCGGCGCCTTGGTGCAGGCCGAGCTCGGAACCGCTCCCGAGGCCTTCCCCAAGGCCGCCATGGGCCATCGGGGGGTCACCGGCTGGGTCGAGCATCCCGGCGTGATCCGCCCCGGCGAGGGCATCCGCATCCTGATGCCCTGAACGGCCCACACCTAGGCTCATCTAGGCTGACCGCCATGGCCGGTCGCATTCGCTCCACAGTGTCGTCGCTCGCCCAGAACTGGTCGATGACCCAGAAGGTCTACAAGCTGCTCCCCCTCGAGGTCGGCGGCCTGTTCATCGGCGCTGCCCTCGTGGTGGCCATCCCGATCGGCCTGTGGCTCAACTGGTTCACCGCGATCATCCTGGCCATCCCCGTGGGCCTGCTGGCGGGCACCTTCTGGTTCAGCCGTCGCGCCATGAAGGCCGCCTACACGCAGATCGAGGGGCAGCCCGGTGCGGCAGCCGCCGTCATCGAGTCGCAGCGCGGCAGCAACTGGCTGGTCACTCCCGCCGTCGCCGTTAGCAAGAACCAGGACATCATCACGCGGGTCGTCGGCAAGCCCGGCGTCATCCTCGTGTCCGAAGGCCCGTCCAGCCGCGTCGTACCGATGCTGGCCAATGAGCGCAAGCGCACGGCCCGCTGGCTGCCCGAGGTCCCGATCTACGAGATCCAGGTCGGCAGCGACGAGGGTCAGGTCACGCTGGCCAAGCTGCAGGGGGCACTCGGCAAGCTGCCACGCAACCTTCGCGGGGGCGAGGTCACCGAGATCCGCCGGCGCCTGGACGCGCTCGGCAATGCCGCCAACTCGATGCCGATCCCCAAGGGCCCGATGCCGACGAGTTCGCGTCAGGTCCGCCGCCAGCGCTAGCCGCAACGCCAAAAACCCGCTCACGTAGGTCGCTACGGACCGATGGTGCCCGTGCGCACGGCCACCGAGCCCACAGCCCGGTCGTGCAGCCCCCGGCCGTAGGAGTCCAGCACGATCGCCGGGATGACCAGGCAGATCAGCAGGGTGCGCAGGGCAATCCGGGGCAGACCGAGTCGGCCACCGTCGGTGCGCATCACGGTGATCCCGAGGACGCGCTGGCCGAACGAGCAGCCCATCAGCCAGGTCAGCAGGATCACTTCCGCCGCGAAGATCAGCAGGATGGCGGCCGAGCTCTCCGGCGACCCATAGGCCACGTCGCGGAAGAGCAGCAGCGAGATCCCGATCGACAGGACCCAGTCGATGGCGATGGCGCCGAAACGTCGCCCGAAACCGGCCACTTCACCGGGGAACGGGGCAGTTTCCGACACCCCGCAACGTTAGCCGGTGGGCGTTAACACGGTCGAAACAGTCGGGATACGCCGAGGACACCCCCTCTGCCTAGATTGACGCTGTCGGGAGCGACCGCTGCCGATCCGACGGGTTCACCCCCGTGCGAGGCGAAAGCACCCAGAAGGTGCACAACGATGGCTCGCTCCGGCGAGTGGGAGGTGTCATGTTCAACAGTTCTGACGAGGTCCTGAAGTACATCAAGGACGAGAACGTCAAGTTCGTCGATGTCCGCTTCATCGACCTGCCCGGTGTCATGCAGCACTTCAACATGCCGGTCGAGTCCTTCGACCAGAGCGTGTTCGACGATGGCCTGATGTTCGACGGATCCTCGATCCGTGGCTTCCAGGCGATCCACGAGTCCGACATGAAGCTGATCCCGGATCCGGCCACGGCGTTCATCGACCCGTTCCGCGACAACAAGACGCTGGTCATCAACTTCTCGATCCGCGACCCGTTCACGAACGAGACGTACAGCCGCGACCCGCGCAACATCGCCGCGAAGGCAGAGGCCTACCTCAAGTCCACGGGCATCGCCGACACCGTCTACTTCGGTGCCGAGGCCGAGTTCTACGTCTTCGACGACGTCCGCTACGACTCGAACCAGCACGAGTCCTACTACCACATCGACTCCATCGAGGGCGCCTGGAACACCGGCCGCGTCGAGGAGGGTGGCAACCTCGGATACAAGACTCCCTACAAGGGCGGCTACTTCCCGGTTCCGCCGATCGACCACTTCGCCGACATCCGCGACGAGATGGTCAACAAGCTCCTGCAGGTGGGGCTCCAGGTCGAGCGTTCGCACCATGAGGTCGGCACGGCCGGCCAGGGTGAGATCAACTACCGGTTCAACACCCTGCAGCACGCCGCCGACGAGTTGATGCTGTTCAAGTACGTCATCAAGAACGTCGCATGGAAGTTCGGCAAGTCCGCGACCTTCATGCCGAAGCCGCTCTTCGGCGACAACGGCTCGGGCATGCACTGCCACCAGTCGCTCTGGAAGGACGGCGAGCCGCTCTTCTATGACGAGCGCGGCTACGGCGGCCTGTCGGACATCGCCCGCTGGTACATCGGCGGCCTGCTCCACCATGCGCCGTCGCTGCTGGCCTTCACCAACCCGACGGTGAACTCCTACCACCGCCTCGTGCCCGGCTACGAGGCTCCCGTGAACCTCGTCTACTCGGCCCGCAACCGCTCGGCCTGCATCCGCATCCCGGTGACCGGCAACTCGCCGAAGGCCAAGCGCATCGAGTTCCGCGTGCCGGATCCGTCGAGCAACCCGTACCTGGCGTTCTCGGCGCAGCTCATGGCCGGCCTCGACGGCATCAAGAACAAGATCGAGCCACTCGCACCGGTCGACAAGGACCTGTACGAGCTGCCGCCGGACGAGCACGCTGCGATCCCCCAGGTTCCGGGCTCGCTCTCGGCCGTGCTCGACAACCTCGAGAAGGACAACGAGTACCTGCAGGCCGGCGGGGTCTTCCCGGCCGACCTGATCGAGACCTGGATCGACTACAAGCGCACCAACGAGGTGCTGCCGATCCAACTGCGTCCGCACCCGTACGAGTTCAACCTGTACTACGACATCTAGCAGTCGGCTCACCGCGAGCGACGGAGTCTCCCTTCCGCGTCGATTCGCCTCGCGCGCACAGGGAATGGAGAAGCCCCCCGGCCTCGGCTGGGGGGCTTCTTCGTGCCCGATAATGGGGAGATGAACCGAGGGACGATCGGCTGGACCCTGGTGGGCGTGCAGTTCGCGATGCTCGTCGTCCTGGTGCTGCTCCCCTCGCGTACGCCCTCGTTGCTGAGCCTCGCGATCGGCGTCCCCGTAGCAGCGGCCGGCGCTGTGCTGGGCCTGTTCGCCGGCCGTCGACTGGGGCGGGCGCTGACTCCTACCCCCGTGCCGATCTCGGGGGCGGGCCTGCGCACCGACGGTGCCTACGGCTCCGTGCGGCACCCGATCTACAGCGCCGTGCTGCTCATGGTGCTCGGCTACGTCATCGCCATCGGATCACTCGCCAGCGTGGTCTGGGCCGTCGCCATGCTCGCGTTCTTCATGGTTAAGTCCCGATGGGAGGACCGCCTGCTCCTGGCGGAGTACCGTGCTGAGTGGCAGGACTGGGCGCGGGGTACCGGGCGCCTTGTTCCCCGGATAGGCAGGGTGGACGACGGGAAATGAGTGACAACGAGGCGTCTCAAACGGCCCGGCATCGGCGTATGCCGCGACGTGGTTGGCGCATCGTCACTTGGTCGCTCATCGGACTAGTGCTTGCCGGCCTCGCCTGGGCGGGAACGACCTTCTACAGCACGTATCGCCAAGCAGACGGCGAGCCCACCAGCGTGATCGTCGCCACCTGGATGCGGGACAACCACATGGGTCCGCTGGTGGCGCAACTGGAGAACGTGTACTACCGATATGTCGACAAGGCCCAGGTCGGTGGCCAGCCGACCCTGTCCGCCGACATATCGGCCGAGGACGGCAGCGGTGCCGACATCGACGCCGACCGTACCGTCGTCACGACCAACGTCGCCGCCGCCATCACCTCCGAGCCGGTCCTGCTGGTGCCGGACAGGATTCCCACGGCGACAGCCCCCGCGGCACCCGCACCAGCCACCAGCACCCGCCAGCATCTCGATCCGCCGCCACCGATCGTCTCCCCGGCGACGACCCCTGAACCCAAGGAGGGGCAGTGGCAGGCGGTGGGCTCCTATGTCGACGGCATCCCGGCCATCTACGTGACTCGCGTCCGCGCCGATGACGTCCACACCAGCTACTACGCGACCGCCATGTGGATCGACAGCTCCCTCACCACCGCCATGTACGTTCCCGGCTATCAGGAGCCGGGCGGACCCAACCCCTACGACGGAGCGCTGCCCAAGAGCCTCTGGCCCGACGTACTGGCCAACGTCAACGGAGCCTTCCGCCTCGACGACACCATGGGCGGCTACTACTACGACGGAACGATGGTGCGACCCCTGGTCGACGGCCGCGCAACAACCGTCACCTACCGGGACGGAAGCATCAGGATCGGCAAGTGGGGCCGGGACCTGAAGATGTCCAAGGACGTCACCGCCGTGCGTCAGAACCTCAACCTCATTGTCGACAAGGGAAAGTCGATGGTCTCAAACGGCGCCGACCATGTCGTCTGGGGTGCCACGACGGACAAGGAGAGCCTGGCGTGGCGCGCTGCCCTCGGCCAGCTCGATGACGGGAGCATCGTCTACGTTCTGGGTCCGCATCTGTCCGCCGACGGCCTGGCCGACGTACTTGTTCGCGCGGGTGCACAGCGAGCCATGGTGCTCGACATGAACGACTGGTGGACCGCCGGCTTCTACTTCCGGCACAAGAAGGACGGCACCCCCCTGTGCCGCAAACTGGATCCCACGATCGTCGATGGATGCGACCGATTCCTGAAGACCTACAAGCGTGACAGCTTCCAGTTCCTCGCCGCCCCGATGCCCCGCACCTCGCCTGGCTACTCGCCCGCGTCGTCGTCCAAGCCGTAGAAGAGCCGCTCCACGACATGACGGGCCCGTCGGGTGATCCGGCGATAGTCCTCGAGCATGCGGCCGGACTGGTCGACGGGATAACCGAGCATGTAGGCCACAGCCCGTAGTTCACGCACATCGACGGGGACCATGTCGCTCGCGCGTCCGCGGACGAGCATGACGCCGTTGCGGATCGCGGTCGCCATCCGCCACGAGGCAGCGAGCTCCGCGGCATCGGCATCAACGATCAGACCCGCCACACGTGCAGCCTCCAGTGCATCCAGCGTTCGGGTCGTGCGCAGGGCCGGGACATCGTCGGCATGCTCCAGCTGCATGACCTGCACGACCCACTCGACATCGCTGAGACCACCGCGCCCGAGCTTGGTGTGCAGGTTCGGGTCAGCCCCGCGCGGGAGTCGCTCGGACTCCATGCGGGCCTTGAGCCGCCGAACCTCGCGCAACTCGTCGGCCGAGAGCGTGCCGCTCCAGCGCAGCGGATCGACAAGATCCAGGAACCGACCGCCGAGTTCCGCGTCTCCCGCAACGAGACTCGCACGCAGCAGGGCTTGCGCCTCCCAGGTCGCCGACCACCGCTCGTAGTACGCGGCATAGGAGCCCAAGGAGCGGACGAGCGGGCCCTGACGGCCCTCCGGCCGCAGATCGGCGTCGATGTCGAGCGGCGGATCACCAGACGGCGCCATCAGCAGGCGACGCAACTCCTCCGCGATCGATGACGCAGCTCGGATGGCTGCCTCGTCCTCGACACCGGGCCGCGGCTCATAGACGAACATCACGTCGATATCGCTGCCGAAGCCGAGCTCCTGACCACCGAATCGACCCATGCCGATGATGGCGAAGTCGACCGACCCGGATGGGTCGACAGCCGCGCGCGCGACCTGCAGGGCCGCCTCGACCGCGACGACGGCCACATCGGTCAGCGCCGAGCCGGCCTGCTCGGAGTCGGCAATCCGCAGGATCTCCGCAACGGCGATCCGGAACAGCTCACGCCGACGGACCGCGCGGATCGCCGCCACCGCGCTTGTCGGCTCGTCATGCCGCTCAAGGATCGACGACACCTCGGCCAGCAACGCCGCCCGGGAGCGCGGCTGCAACTCGGAGTCGTCGGCGAGCAGGGCGACGGAGTCGGGTGCCATGAGCAGCAGGTCGGTGGCGTAGCGGCTGGTCGCCAGAACATGGGCCAGGCGCTCGGCGGCGGCCGACTCATCGCGCAGCAGTCGCAGGTACCAGTGCGTGGATCCCAGCGCCTCGCTGACGCGCCGGAAGCCGAGCAGGCCGGAGTCCGGATCGGGTGCATCGGCGAACCAGCCGAGCATCACCGGGAGCAGGGTGCGCTGGATCGCCGCCCTGCGACTCACCCCCGATGTCAGGGCCTGCAGGTGCCGCAATGCACTCTGCGGGTCGACGTAGCCGAGGGCCTCGAGCCGCTGCTCGGCAGCCTGCAGACTCAGCCGAGCCTCGCCCGCATCGAGCCGCGCCACTGACTGCAGGAGTGGCCGATAGAACAGCTTCTCGTGCAGTCGACGGACCTCGCGGGCGTGCCGCTTCCACGTGGTGTGGAGCTCGCCCACGGGATCCTGGCGGAATCCCATCGACCGACCGAGTCGGCGCAGCTCAGCCTCGTCCTCCGGCATGGTGTGCGTGCGACGGAGCCGGTGCAGCTGCAGTCGGTGCTCGAGCGTGCGGAGGAAGCGGTAGGCATCGGCGAGTGTTGCTGCATCATCACGTCCGACGTAGCCCCATGTCGCCAGCGCCTCGAGGGCGACCATCGTCGTCGGGCTGCGGAGCATGACGTCGCTGCGGCCATGCACGAGCTGCAGGAGCTGGACCGAGAACTCGACATCACGAAGTCCACCGGGCCCGAGCTTCAGTTCGCGCTCGGCGAGCCGCGCCGGCACGTGTTGCTCGACACGCCGGCGCATGGCCTGCACATCCTCGACGAAGCCGGGGTGATCAGCGGCGCTCCAGACGAACGGACTCACGGCGTCAACGTAGATCGCACCAAGGTCAAGGTCACCGGCCGCCGGACGAGCCTTCAACAGAGCCTGGAACTCCCACGTCTTGGCCCACCGCTCGTAGTAGCCGACGTGCGATGCGACCGTGCGCACCAGGGCGCCGCGCTTGCCTTCCGGGCGCAGCGCCGCATCGACCTCCCAGATGGTCCCCTCGGCAGTCACTGCCGTGCACGCACGCATGAGGCCGGTCGCCAGCGACGTCGCAGCCGCCATGGCACGGTCCTCATCAGCACCCTCAGCCGGCTCGGCGACGAAGATGACATCGACATCACTGACGTAGTTCAGCTCACCGGCACCGCACTTGCCCATGCCGATGACGGCGAACCGACACAACTCCGCAGGTGCGCCAACCTCCGCCCGCGCGATCGCCAGGGCCGCCTCCAGGACGCAGTCCGCCAGATCCGACAGCCATGCGGCCACCGTGTCCATCGAGGCGAGGCCACTGATGTCGCGAGCCGCGATACCCAGCAGGATCCGTCGGTATTCGATCCGCAGTGCGTCCAGGACCGGCTCGCCGGCACCGGATGCGACGGGGAACGGATCGTCCGGGTGGGCACCGACCGCCGTCAGGAGGTCGCTGCGCATCTGCCGCGCCGCGGGTGCCGTTGTCAGCGCCTCTGCGTCGGCGAGCACCTCCCACTGCCGGGGGTGGCGGGCGATGAAGTCGCCGAGCGCCTCGGACATCCCGATGACGTCGACGAGTCGGCGACGCAGGTCGGGGTCGGCCTGGAGCGACGAGACGAGGCGACGCAGGTCGCGGTCGTCGCAGGCCTCGAGGATCCGAACCAGTTGCAGCAGCGCCGTGTCCGGGTCGGCTGACCCGCCGATGTCGGCGAGGACATCCGGCTCGGAATCGCCGACCCCGAGCAGCGGCTGAAGCCGAGGGGCGTCGCACAGCCGACGCGCTCGGTCAAGGTCCTGCAGCCCGAGTCGGATGAGTCGTCCGGTGTCGGACGTGCGTCGGTCGATCATGTCGCGGTAGGCACGTCTTGCGCGTCCCTCGCTCGCGCCCAGACGAGGTCCGCCCATGCGCGCGTCATCGGGCGCCAGGCGGCGATCAACTGGTGCTCCGCGGCGAACATGTCTGCCATCAGCACCGCCGGATCCAAGCCGGACCGCTCGAGTGCCTCGTCGACCATGCCGGCCCAGTCCGCGAACGTCTGGGCATCGATCTCCGGGTGGAGCTGCAGCCCGTAGGCCGAGTCGCCGACCCGGAACCCCTGCACTCGGCAGTCGGCATTGGTGAGGAGCAGGACCGCGCCGTCGGGCAGTTCGGTGATGTGATCCTGATGCCACTGCGCGGCCGGGATGTCCGCACCAGCGTTCGGCACGGCCTGGGACATGACGGGATCGCGGAGCCCATCGACGGTGCGCTGCACCTGCACGACGCCGATCTCGGTGATCGGACCCAGTGCGACGGTGCCCCCGGTGGCAGCGGCGAGGAGCTGACCGCCCAGGCAGAGCCCGAGGACGGGTACCCCGCGCTCAACGGCATCGGCCAGCAGGGCCCGCTCCTGCACCAACCACGGCGCCTCGACGTCGTCGTTCGCTCCCATGACCCCACCGAGGGACAGGATTCCGTGGACCCCCAGCGGGACCGCATCGGGAACGGTCTCGCCGAAGCAGGCCGTGACCACCTCGACGCGAATGCCGTCCTCGGCCAGCCACTCGCCGACCAGCAGTGGCGGGTCGGTCGGGTCGTTCTGGATGGCCAGGACGACCGGCCGGGTGTCGGGAGTGCTGTCGTAGGTCACAACAGGGGAAGGTAGCGGTCGAGCTCCCACTGCGTCACCTGACGTCGGTACTCCTCCCACTCCGCCTGCTTGTTCCTCAGGAAGAAGTCGAACACATGCTCGCCGAGGGTCTCGGCCACCAGCTCGGACCGCTCCATCGCCTGGATCGCCTGGTTGAGGCTCGAGGGCAGCGGCTTCATGCCCAGGGCGCGGCGCTCCCCCTCGGTCAGCGCCCAGACATCGTCCTCGGCGCCACGCGGCAGTTCGTAGCCCTCCTCGATGCCCTTGAGCCCGGCGGCCAGCATGACCGCGAAGGCGAGGTACGGATTGGCCGCGCTGTCGAGGGAGCGGAACTCGATGCGGGTGCTGTTGCCCTTCGAGGGCTTGTACATCGGCACCCGGATGAGGGACGAGCGGTTGTTGTGACCCCAGCAGATCCACGCCGGCGCCTCGGCGCCACCCGCGAGCCGCTTGTAGGAGTTGACCCACTGGTTGGTGACAGCAGTCATCTCCGGTGCGTGGACGAGCAGCCCAGCGATGAAGGAGCGCGCCACCTTCGACAGCTGGTACTCCGCACCAGCCTCGAAGAAGGCGTTGCGGTCACCCTCGAACAGCGACAGATGCGTATGCATGCCGGAGCCCGGATGGTCGACGAGCGGCTTGGGCATGAACGATGCGTAGAGCCCCTGCTCGAGCGCGACTTCCTGCACAACCAGGCGGAAGGTCATCAGGTTGTCGGCCGTCGTGAGCGCGTCGGCGTAGCGCAGGTCGATCTCCTGCTGGCCGGGTCCGCCCTCGTGGTGGCTGAACTCGACGGAGATGCCCATCTGCTCGAGCATCGTGATCGCCTGCCGACGGAAGTCGTGCGCGACACCGTGCGGAGTGTTGTCGAAGTAGCCGTACCGATCCACGGGCACCGGTGTGCCGCCGGGGATCGGCTCGTCCTTGAACAGGTAGAACTCGACCTCGGGATGCGTGTAGAAGGTGAAGCCGAGATCGGCTGCCTTGGTCAGCGTGCGCTTGAGGACGTAGCGGGGATCGGCGTACGACGGCGCACCGTCGGGCATGAGGATGTCGCAGAAAAGCCGCGCGACTCCGGGCCCCTCGCTGCGCCACGGCAGCATGGAGAACGTGGCCGGGTCGGGCTTGGCCAGCATGTCCGACTCGTAGACACGCGCGAACCCCTCGATGGCCGAGCCGTCGAAGCCGATGCCCTCGGCGAACGCGCCCTCCAGCTCGGCAGGCGCGATGGCGACCGACTTCAGCGTGCCGAGCACGTCGGTAAACCAAAGGCGAACGAACCGGATGTCGCGTTCTTCGATAGTGCGCAGTACGAACTCAGCCTGCTTGTCCATGCGTCACATAGTGGACCTCGGCGTGTTTCAGGCGTGTTAACCGACGGGGGTACTCTCCGCTCATGTCCACCCTCCCTGTCGCACTCGCCCAGGTGAACCCGACGGTCGGGGATCTGGCCGGCAATGCCCGACTCGTCCTTGACGCCGCCCGCGAGGCCGCCGATCTCGGCGCCCGTCTGGTCGTGTTCCCGGAGATGGTGCTCACCGGCTACCCCGTTGAGGACCTGGCGCTGCGCCCGT
>CAIVQM010000185.1 GCA_903908025.1 uncultured bacterium | reverse complement strand
TCCTCCGGCTTGTCGCGCAGCTCGGTGGCCTCGATCTCGATCTCGCGCCGGAACAGATCGCGCTGGCTCGCGACGCTGACGTACTCGCCGGCGGCCATGCTGAAGGCACCGGCGAGCAGGCCGGCCAGGCCGGCGAAGAGAACGGCCGCATTGCCGGACGCGGCGCCCGCGAAGCCCATGACCAGTGCGGTGTTCGACACGAGGCCGTCGCTGACGCCGAACACCGCAGCGCGCATCGAGCCGGACTTGTCGGTGCGATGCCAAGACTCGCCAACCATCGTCGAACGCGGACGCATGCGACCAGCGAGCGGAGCCGCCGTCGGTGAATCGAGGGACGTGCGCATCTGCTGGAAGACCTCGATGTGCTCGCGCTCGTCCTCGGACATCGACGTGGGTGCTTCGGGCTCCGCGTCGTACATGCCGGCATCGGCATCCTCGGCCTGCTCGAGGTGGAGCAGCACGTCGGCGAAGCCCGCACCGCGTGCCCGCGCAACGAGCGCTGCATTCGTCGGATCGAGTGTTGTTGGTGCGGGAGGCACGGGCACGCCGTACTCGTTGAGCTTGTCGACCCAGTGGTCGGCGTGCTCGTCCTCGATCTGAGCGAGTTCGAGCAGGGCCTCACGTCGATCGCCCGTGACGGTCTCAGCGAGAGCGCGGTAGAGCAGGGAGGCGCTGCGCTCGGCCTCGAGGTAGCGCAGGAAACGTCGCGGGTCAGCGGCCATGATCAGCCGCTGCCCTCGGTGTTCCCTGCATCCGCGGCCGCCGGGTTGTCGAGCTGGTAGCGCTCGATCGCCTCCACCAGTCGGCCACGGTCGAACTGGCCCGCCTTGGCGAGACGGGCGAGCGTCTGCACGGTGATGGACTCCGCGTCGACGAGGAAATGCCGACGCAGCGCACCACGCGTATCCGACATGCCCCAGCCATCGGTGCCGAGGGAGACGAAGTCACCGGGCACCCAGTCGCTGATCTGGTCCTGCACTGCACGCATGTAGTCCGACACGGCGACGACCGGACCGGGTCGACCTTCGAGTCGCTGCGTGACGTATGCGTGCCGCGGCTCCTGGTCCGGATGCAGCAGGTTGTGACGGTCGACCGCGAGGCCATCGCGCCGCAACTCGTTCCAGGACGTGACGGACCAGACATCGGCCGCGACCCCCCAATCGTCGCGCAGCAGATCCTGCGCACGCAGCGCCCAGTTGACGCCGACGCCACTGGCCAGCAGTTGCGCGCGGGCTCCGTCACCCTCGGGAGCAGCGCTGACCAGGTGCATGCCGCGCAGGATGCCCTCGACATCGACGTCGTCTGGCTCCGCCGGTTGCGGGTAGGGCTCGTTGTAGAGCATCAGGTAGTAGTAGATGTTCTCCGGATCGTCGCCGTACATGCGCCGCAGGCCGTCGCGGAAGATGTGGCCGAGCTCGTAGCCGAAGGCCGGGTCGTAGGCGACGACCGCCGGGTTGGTGCTCGCGAGGAGCAGCGAGTGCCCATCCTCGTGCTGGAGTCCTTCGCCGTTGAGCGTTGTGCGCCCAGCCGTGGCGCCGAGGACGAAGCCGCGCGCCATCTGGTCCATGGCCGCCCAGAACGCGTCGCCTGTGCGCTGGAACCCGAACATGGAATAGAAGATGTAGATCGGGATCATCGGCTCGTCGTGCGTGGAGTACGACGAACCGACGGCGGTGAACGACGCGACCGAGCCGGCCTCGTTGATGCCCTCATGCAGGATCTGGCCACTCTGCGACTCGGTGTAGCTGAGCATCAGCTCACGGTCGACGGACAGGTACTGCTGCCCGTGCGGGGAGTAGATCTTCGCCGTCGGGAAGAGAGAGTCCATGCCGAACGTGCGTGCCTCGTCGGGGATGATCGGCACGAACCGCTTGCCGATCTCCGGATCCTTCATCAGGTCCTTGAGCAGCCGCACGAACGCCATCGTCGTCGCGATGGCCTGCTTGCCCGAACCGCGCTTGACAACGGAGTAGACATCCTCGCTGGGTAGAGCCAACGGCCTACTTGTTGTGCGTCGCGAGGGATACGAACCGCCGAGGCGACGCCGTGTCTCGAGCATGTACTCGATGGCCTCGTCCTGCGGTCCCGGGTGGTAGTACGGCGGCAGGTAGGGGTTGTCCTCGAGCTGGGCATCGGTGATCGGGATGTGCACCGTGTCGCGGAAGGCCTTGAGGTCTTCGAGGGTGAGCTTCTTCATCTGGTGGGTCGAGTTGCGGCCCTCGAAGTGCGAGCCGAGGGTCCAGCCCTTGATCGTCTTGGCGAGGATCACGGTGGGCTGACCCTTGGTGGTCATTGCTGCGTCGTACGCCGCGTGCATCTTGCGGTAGTCGTGGCCGCCGCGCTGCAGGCTCCAGATCTCGTCGTCGCTCCAGCCGTTGACGAGCTTGGCCGTGCGGGGATCGCGTCCGAAGAAATGCTCGCGGACGAACGCGCCGTCCTCACTCTTGTAGGTCTGGAAGTCACCGTCGGGCGTGTTGTTCATCAGGCTGACGAGTGCACCGTCGCGATCGCGTGCCAGCAGCTCGTCCCACTTGCGACCCCAGACGACCTTGATGACGTTCCAGCCGGCACCGCGGAACAGGCTTTCGAGCTCCTGGATGATCTTGCCGTTGCCACGGACCGGACCGTCGAGGCGCTGCAGATTGCAGTTGACGACGAACGTCAGGTTGTCGAGCTCCTCGCGCGCGGCGAGGGTGAGCGCGCCTACCGCGTCGACCTCGTCGGTCTCGCCGTCGCCGAGGAAGGCCCACACATGCTGGTCAGAGGTGTCCTTGATGCCCCGGTGCCCGAGGTACTTGTTGAAGCGGGCCTGGTAGATCGCGTTCAGCGGGCCGATGCCCATCGACACGGTGGGGAACTGCCAGAACCACGGCATCAGCCGAGGGTGCGGGTACGAGGGGAGTCCGCCACCGGGGTGCGAGACCTCCTGGCGGAAGCCGTCCATCTGGCTCTCGGTGAGCCGGCCCTCGACGAAGGCGCGGGCGTACATGCCGGGGGAGGCATGCCCCTGGAAGAAGACCTGATCGCCGCCGCCCGGATGGTCGGGTCCGCGGAAGAAGTGGTTGAAGCCCACTTCGTAGAGCGTGGCAGAGGAGGCATAGCTGGAGATGTGGCCGCCGACGGAGATGCCGGGCCGCTGCGCGCGGTGGACCATGATCGCGGCGTTCCAGCGGATGATCTGGCGGATCCGCTTCTCGAGGGCCTCGTTGCCGGGGAACATCGGCTCGCGCTCGGGCGGGATGGTGTTGATGTAGTCGGTGCTGCGCAGGCTCGGGACGCCGACATTGCGCTCGGCCGCTCGGCGCAGCAGCGACAGCATCAGATAGCGGGCCCGGTAGTTGCCGGACTGGTCGACAACGTTGTCGAAGGACTCGACCCACTCCGCGGTCTCGTCAGGGTCGACGTCGACGTACTGGGTGGGGAGTCCGCCTGCGAGGAGGGGATCGCGGTCACGTCCGGGGGTCACGTTGATTCCTTCGACTCGGCCGGGCTTCCGGGATCACCGGTTGCCAGGGGCATCGGAACGAGCGGGCTGTGCGCTCATCCTTCCGTATGTCCCCGTAATTGTCGCTCAGAGGTCCGCTGCCAGGCCCCGGGCAGTGGTCCCGGGGGAGAACTCCGTCGAAACACGGCAGACAAAACGGCCGTGACGCTTGCGCCGGAGGCCGCGGTCCGGTGGACTACGGCTGAGCAGGGGGACGGTTGGTCCCCCGATCGAGTCGAGGAGCGATGTGACCGCCGCAGCGGAGGACGAGGCCCGCGAACGGGCCAGTCGGCTCGGGCTGCAGCCCGGGCTCACCGTCCAGGAGATCGGCTACGACCAGGATGTCGATGACGTACTACGCGTGGGCATCGAGGGAATCGTCGGCGGTGAACTCGTTGATGAGGACTTCGACGATGTCGTGGATGCCGTGGTCATGTGGTGGCGCGACGACGACGGTGACCTCGTCGATGCCCTGATGGATGCCATCGGGCCGCTGACCGATCATGGCGTGGTCTGGCTGATGACGCCGAAGCCCGGACGCGACGGGCACGTCGAGGCCGAGGACATCGCCGATGCCGCCCCCACGGCCGGCCTGCAGCAGACGAGCACCATCAGCGCGGGTCCGAACTGGCAGGGCACCCGATTGGTGGCACCTCGCGCCAAGCGATAGCGTCCCGGGTCTACGTCAATCACTGACCCAGGAGACCCACATGGCAATTGAGGTCGGCCAAGCCGCCCCCGAGTTCACCCTCACCAACCAGTACGGCCAGCAGGTGTCGCTTGCTGACTACCGAGGTGAGAAGAACGTCGTCGTGATGTTCTACCCCTTCGCTTTCACCGGCACGTGCACCGGCGAACTGTGCGCCATCCGTGACCGTTACGTCGACTTCGTCAACGACGACACAGCGGTGCTGAGCATCTCGTGTGACAGCGCGCACTCGCTGCGGGTCTTCTCCGAGCAGGAGGGCCTGACTCACCCGATGCTGAGTGACTTCTGGCCGCACGGCACGGTCTCGCGGGCCTACGGCGCCTTCCTCGAGGAGAAGGGCTTCGCCACGCGCGCCAGCTTCGTCATCGACAAGGACGGCATCGTGCGCTGGGCCGTCGTCAATGGCCCGGGCGAGGCGCGCAGCGCCGACGACTACGCCGCCGCGCTGGCCGAACTGGCCTAGTACCCGCGACAGCAAGACGAAGGGCCGGTCCGTGAGGACCGGCCCTTCGTCTCGTTCGTGGACCATCAGCCCGCCGCGCACCCGGCGGTGTAGAGATCGGCCGGGATGGTCGCGTCGGCGGGAGCCGTCGTCGCGGCCGGGTCGCTGCCACAGACCTTCGTCTTGTCCTGCGGGACCCAGAACTGGCCCTCCGCCTGGAAGATGAAGGACGTCGGTGCGCCCTCAGGAGCGTCGTCATCCGTCGAGCCGGAGCCCAGGATGCCGCTGGCGACGGCCCAGCCATTGGAGCAGGCCAGGTTGTCGAGGGTGAAGACGTTGTCGGCGCCAAGGGCGATGGCCGCCTCGGTGGCGGCCGGGCCGACGATGGCCTCGGTGCACTCGGTCATGCCGCCGACCATGGACGCGGTCGCGGCGGGGCTGGCGGCATCGCTCGACGTCGAGCCTGACGAACAGGCGGCGAGGGTCGATGCGGCAACGGCGACGAGACCGATGGTCAAGCCGATGCGGGTGGAGCTCTTCATGTAGTTCCCTTCAAGCGCCCCCAGCGGGCGCGATTCGGGGGAAGCCTACGGGAGGTAACCGCCGCTCCTTGACGTTGAGCGGCGGGCTGTGGGGCTCCCCAGCGCGGCGGGCACCCCCACACCCCGCCGCTCAACGTGGTGGTGGGCCCAGAGGGACTCGAACCCCCGACATCCTCCTTGTAAGGGAGGCGCTCTAGCCAACTGAGCTATAGGCCCGGACGGAGGCTACCCGAGCCTCGGACGCGCTAGTGCCGCGCGGGTAGCCTGACGCGCATGGCGCATTCGGTCACGGTCCGCGATATCGCGGCGCTCATGGAGGCCCGCTATCCCGCGGCACTGGCGGCCGACTGGGATGCCGTAGGCCTTGCCTGCGGCGACCCGGACTCATCGGTCACCCGCGTGCTGCTCGCGGTCGATCCCGTGATGGCCGTTGTCGACGAAGCCCTGATGCTGCAGGCCGACCTCATCGTGACCCACCATCCGCTCTTCCTGCACGGCGTGCACTCTGTCGCGGCCCTCGACCACAAGGGTCGAGTCGTTCAGACGCTCATCTCGCATGGCATTGCCCTGTTCAGCGCGCATACCAACGCCGACCATGCCGATCCGGGGGTCTCCGATGCGCTCGCTGATGTGCTCGGACTTGTCGGTACCCGTCCCCTCGTGCCGGAAGCCTTCGATCCATCGGTGGGCACGGGTCGCGTCGGCTCGCTGACCGAAGCGATGACGCTGGGGGATTTCGTCGATCGTGTCGCCGCTTCGCTCCCCGTGACCCACCACGGTGTGCGGGTGGCGGGCGATGAGCAGGCCGTCGTGCGGACGGTGGCCGTGTGCGGGGGAGCGGGCGACGCTTTGCTGGCCGATGCCGCACGTGTCGCCGACGTCTATGTCACGTCGGACCTTCGTCATCACCGGGCGCAGGATCACCTGGTCGACGGCGGCTGCGCACTCGTCGATGTCTCGCACTGGGCAAGCGAATGGCCGTGGCTGCCGGTGGCGGCGGATGCCTTGCGCACCGACCTCGCGACCCTCGGCAGTACGGTGGAGGTCCACGTGTCCACGATCCCGACGGATCCATGGACCCGGCACCGAGGGAGCGCCCGCTGAACGCCGAACCCGCCACGCAGTTGCGGCTGCTGGAGCTCCAGGAGCACGACACCCGACTCTCACAGTTGGCCCACCGGACGAAGACCCTTCCCGATGCCACCCGGCTCGCCGAACTCGAGACTCGGCTGGCTCGCTTGCGCGACCAGGTCGTGGCTGCCGAGACGATCGCCGGCGATCTCGAACTCGATCAATCCCGGGCGGATGCGGACGTCGCGCAGGTCCTTGAGCGGGCCAAGCACGACCGTGAGCTCCTCGACTCCGGATCGATCGGTGACCCCAAGCAGCTCCAGTCGCTCCAGTCCGAGCTCGTCTCGCTGGCTCGCCGCCAGTCGGGACTCGAGGACATCGAGCTCGAGATCATGGAGCGGGTCGAGGGTGCGCGGGCAGCGGTCGCCCAGCTCACCGAGGAACGCGATGCCCTCGCCGACGAGCGCGAGACGGTGGCCACGAGCGTCCACGAGCAGCATGCCGCCATCGATGCGGAGCGACGCATCGTCAAGGAGCAGCGGGCCCTGATCGCCGCCGAGCTGCCCAGCGACCTACTGGCCCTCTACGACAAGATCTGCGCCGACCATGGTGGCGTCGGCGCGGCTCCGCTGCATCGAGCCACCTGTCAGGGCTGCCGGATGACCCTCCCGCCGACGGAGATTGAGGCACTGCGTGCTGCGCCGCCGGACGCCGTGGTCCGTTGTGAGGAGTGCCGTCGCATCCTCGTCCGCACCCCCGAGTCCGGACTCTAGGCGCGGCGAGAGAACCCATGACCCGCTCGCTCATCGTGGAAGCCGACGGCGGCTCCCGCGGAAACCCCGGTCCGGCCGCCTATGGCGCCGTCGTACGGGATGCCGTGACCGGCGTCGTGCTGGCCGAGCTGGCTGAGTACCTCGGCGTTGTCTCGAACAATGTTGCTGAGTACCGCGGCGCCATCGCTGGGCTCCAACACGCCTTCGAGATCGACCCGCAAGCCACCGTTGAGATGCGCCTGGACTCGAAGCTCATTGTCGAGCAGATGAGTGGCCGCTGGCAGATCAAGCATCCCGATATGCGCGACCTCGCGAAGAGAGCCCGCGCCGCCTACCCGCCCGGACAGGTCACGTACACGTGGGTTCCGCGCGAGCGGAACAAGCATGCCGACTCTCTGGTGAACGAGATGATCGACGGGGCCCTGGCGGGCAACGATGCGCGGATCGCGCGCCTCGATGGTGCCCCGAGCGAGGATGTGATCGCCGAGGACGTCGTCGGCAGTATCGACGTCGAGCGCAGTAGGGCGGTTGTCAGCGAGCAGGCGGCTGGCAAACCGGCCCCGAACGTCATGGTCGGCTGGGCCGATCTCGGCGCGCCCACGGTTACTGTCCTTGCGCGTCACGGTGCGACAGCGTTGAGCTTGGAGAAGCGCTTCAGCGGTCGCGGAGGCTTCGATGCCCCGTTGTCACCGCTCGGCGAGGCGCAGGCGCGGGCGTTGGCCACCGAGATCGCACTTCGGGGGGACATCAGCCACATCGTGACATCGCCCCTGCTGCGCACCCGTCAGACGGCGCAGCATGTCGCCGACCGGGTCGGGCTGACCGTCGATGTTGAGGACGGCTTCGCCGAGTGCGGCTTCGGTGACTGGGACGGGCACACCTTCGCGGAGGTGCGCGAGCGCTGGCCGGACGAACTTGAGGAGTGGCTGGCCTCGACAAGCGTCGCCCCGCCCGGTGGTGAGTCGTTCGAGTCGTGCCGTGATCGCGTCCTTGCTGCCCGCGTTCGCGTGGTGGAGCAATTCCCGGGTGAGCGGGTCCTCGTCGTCGCACACGTCACGCCGATCAAGGTTCTGGTCAGTGAGGCGGTCGGCGCACCGCTCACCAGTGTTTACCGCATGGAACTCCCACCCTGCTCGCTGAGCACGCTCGCCTGGTTCCCCGACGGCAACGCCTCGATGTTCAGCTTCGCTGAGGCGGCCCACCTGCGTGAGGTCGCGGCACCGCACGGCACCTGAGGTCGATCAGGGCTCGTCAACGATCACGTCGAGATGAGTGCCGACGACGGATGTCCCGGCCTCCTCGACCCGGAAGTCCAGCTTCTGCAGTGCGAGCAGCAGCGCAGCCGGAGTGCGGGGCGTGAGGGTGGATTCCAGCAGGGCACGCAGGAGTCGTCCCTTGGTCGCCTTGTTGTGGTGGCTCACCACCGTGCGTCGGCCGGCCTTCTCCTGCAGCACCCGTACGCTCACGGCTCGTTCCGAGGCTGACGGGGGAATGGGGCCGAGTGACACGTAGGTGCCGGAGCGCAGGTCAACGATGAGGCCGGGTGTCTCGGCGAGGACAGCAGACACAGGTGCCTTCCAGGCCGCGGCGAGCGTTCCGATCCCGGGCAGCGTGACGGATCCGCTGAGCCGGTAGGCCGGGATCACGTCATTGGGACGCAGCAGCCCCCACAGCGCTGACGAGATCGCGACCTGCTCGCGTGCCCGCTTGCGGGCGCGCGCACTCAACGTCGGGTAGTCGAGCGCATCGAAGAGCACGCCGGTGTAGACGCTGATCGCGGGACCGCAGGGCTCCCGCTTCAGGTCGGCGTTGCGGCCGACATCATCGCTCTGCTTCGGGCCGAGGCCCAGCAGCGTCGCGGCATGGTCGGGATCGGAGCGGCACTGGCGCAT